>JAFGUR010000048.1 GCA_016938425.1 Fusobacteriaceae bacterium | reverse complement strand
ATAAACTTCCATTAATTTTATGAAATAGTCCATAGTTTTTTCAAACAAAATATTATGTTTGAAAACAAGTTCTTCATCTATTCTTACTAAAAATTCGTCTAATTTCTTTTTATTTTTTTCATTTTTTCTTAAGAAATTTCTTAAAAGTTCTAAACCTCCAACTTTCTTTTTTGAACCTCTACTAATTTTATGTAAGTTATTCATAGTTTTGGTAAAAGAAAATTTAGAAACATCGTAGGAAAAATAATCCCTAGCTACTTTCTCTATATTGTGTGCTTCATCAAAAACAACCATATCGTAATTAGGGAAAATGCTATAATCATTTTCAAAACCAACTTCTTTTCTAATAGCTAAATCAGCAAAATATAAGTGGTGGTTTGAAATTAAAACATCTGCTTTTAATTTTTCTTCTCTAGATTTTAAAAAGAAACAATTTTCTCTAAAAGAGCATTTAGCAGGAGAGCATGTATCTGCTTCACAACCAAAGTATTCCCAAACTACACTGTCTGCATCAAAGGGTAGTTCACCTCTATCTCCAGTTTCAGTTTTATCAATCCACTTAGTTACACTTTCTAATTGACTTTTTTGACCTTCAGATAAATCAGATAAATCTACAAACTCTCCTTTATTTAGTTGTTCATTTTTTTTCAAGCATGCATAGTTGCCTCTACCTTTTAAGAGGGCGTAAGTAAAATCATGTTGTAAAACCTTTTTAATTAAAGGAATATCTTTTGAAAGTAATTGTTCTTGTAAATTTATTGTATTTGTTGAAACTATTAGCTTTTTCTCATTAATTACAGCCCATTCAATAGCAGGAATTAAATATGCTAAAGTTTTTCCAGTTCCAGTTCCAGCTTCGATAATAACTTTTTTATCATCATTAATACCTTTTTCAATAAATTTAGCCATCTCATATTGTTCATGTCTATACTCATATTGTGGGAATTGTTGACTAAGCATACCTTTTTCTTCAAAATATGGGCCAATTTCTATAGGTTTAATTTCTATTTTTTTAAGCTCCACTATAACATAAATTTCTGAAACATCATTATTGATGATATAAGAAGCACCTTGTTTTTTTTGAGAATAATATGCAGCTATTTCAACGTCTGCATCAGAAGGAAATAAGTATCCTGAAGGGTGGTTATGAATAATAACCTCTTCCTTTTTCATGTTTTTTAAAACAGCAGGAACGGATTTTTCATTACCTCTAGCCAAGACTTCAAATTGAGTAATAACAAGTTCTTCGTTAGGAATCCCTCTAAAAAAGACCTCGTTTCCTCCAGCCAATTCTATTTCTTTTTTCATTTGTTTTCTACATTCAGCAGAGATTTTATTATCTATGTTCATTAATTAATTCTCCATCCATAAACTGCATAATAATTAGTTATATAGTATCATAAAAATTAAAATTTTAATATTCATTTTACAAAGTTCGATTTTACATTTTATATATAGTTTAAGATTACTATGTTTTCTACAAAATTTCAAGGAAAGCTTTACCAAAAATGAAAATTATGGTATAATTTCATCGGTCCATGGTCCATATTTTATGTTTACTCTATTTTTTTTACGGTCAAGTTTTTCTTGACTAAAAATGTTAAAACAAATATAATCACTAGAAGTGAGTAAAAAAATGGAGGTAGTAAAAAAATGGCACATTCAAAATCAGCTAAAAAAAGAGTGGCAGTAGCAGAAAGAAACAGAGTAAGAAATCAAGCAGTTAAATCAAGAGTTAAAACTTTTATTAAAAATGTTTTAGCTGCTGTAGAAGCTAATAATGTTGAACTTGCTAAAGCAGCTCTAGTTGCAGCTCAAAAAGAATTAGATAAAGCAGTTACAAAAGGAATTTTAAATCAAAATTCTGTATCTAGAAAAAAAGCTAGATTAGCAGCTAAAGTAAACGCTTTATAAGAAAATAAGTCCTAAAGGGCTTATTTTTTTATACCTATTAACGAATTATAAAATCAAGAAAACAAGTACCTTGTTTAATAAAATTAAAAGATTATATGTATATAACTAAAAATAGCCAATATTGATTTAGTAAGATGAATATCTAATATAAAAAACCAAATTTTGAAGAAACTAAGTATAAAAGGCAGATTTTCATATCTGCCTTTTACTATAAAATAAACATATTTTAAATTTCTTCTTTTGGAGCTCTTTCTGTTTTAAAGTAGTTTAAGTCTGTTTTCAATTCTGTTGCAGCTTCAACAATTGCATTGATAGAATCTAATTTATCCTCTAAAATAACTTTAACAGTTTCAGCAATTTCAACAGTTTCAACACAGAGACCTTCTATTTCTGTAGAACTATCAGCGATAGAACTAATAGCAACAGTAATTTCTTGAGAAGCTGTGCTTTGTTCTCTTGAAAGGTTAGAAATTTCAACAATTTCTTCATTGTTTTTAGTTGTTAATTCTGTAATTTTTAACATGTTACTTCTTGATTCTTCAGCTAATTGAGCTCCAACAGTAACTTTTTCTTTGATTTTTTCTCCACCATGTTTTACAACTTCAACTTTATTTTGAATTGTAGTTATAAGATTTGTAATTTTTCCTGTTTCTTGATTAGTTTGTTCAGCTAATTTTCTAATCTCATCAGCAACAACAGCAAATCCTCTTCCAGCTTCTCCAGCTCTAGCAGCTTCAATAGCAGCATTTAAAGCTAATAAGTTTGTTTGTTCAGCAATTCCAGTAATTGCTGTTAAAATTTGTCCTATACTATCAGAAAGTTTTTTAAGCCCATCAATTTCAGTATTAGTAAGTTTAACACTATCATTAATTTCATCCATACTTTCACTCATATTATTAATTTTTTCAAAAGTTTCAGTAGAAAGTTCTAAAGTATTTTGGAAACCATTCACAGTATTTTCTATATAAGTACTCATATTTTGAACAGTTGCAGAAATTTGTTGTAAAGCAGCCAAAGATTCTTCTGAAGAAGCTGTTTGATTTCTTACATTATCTAAAACTTTAGAAATATAATCGTTTAACTTTACTATTCCTTCATCAGAAGTTTCATCTCCAACAACTACAATCATTGTGTCATTTAAATCTTGCATTTCTAGTTCAACATTTTTACTTAATATTTTTGCTTTTTCTAAACTTTTACTTAAACTTTCAAAAACTTCATTAAATTTATTGCTAATTGCACCTAATTCATTATCTGAATGAGAAGTAATTTCACTGGTTAAGTCTCCATTTGCACCTTTTTCAAGAGCTTCTCTTAACTCAGTAATAGCTCTTGCAACTTTGTTGAAAAATAAATTTGCAACAACAACTATTAGAATAATCATAATTAAACTTTTAAGAATACCAGCAGTAATATTTCCCCCTAATTCTTTTAACTTACCTTCTTCAATTTTTGCAAGTTCTCTGTTCCAGTCATCTGCACTTTCAATTTTAAGAGTCTTTAAAATAGCAATTTCATTTTTTGCTTTTTTTTCTTCTGAAAATGACCTATAAGCAACATCAACAAATATTACTAAGATTGTTACAATTACAATTGGTATTAACATTTGTAGTTTTAAATTTTTCGTCTTGTTCATATTGAACCTCCCATACGTGTGTTAACCCCATTATACTCTTAGTAAATATATTTTTCAATGTATTTTTGCTGAAAAGTTCTAAATTAATATGTTGAGGGGTATTTTCATACATTTTATATGTTAAAAAAAGCATGATAGTTAAAATTATCAATGATTAGTAGAAATATTCAAGAATTTATAATTTTAATAATATATTTAAATATAACGTATATAGAATAAGAACAATATAGTAATAACTATAAATCTTGACAAAGAAAATTTATAATGATATAATCCCCATAAATATGTGTTGGTAGCTCAAATGGATAGAGCAACGCCCTCCTAAGGCGTAGGCTGTGGGTTCAATTCCCGTCCAGCACACCATAATAAAATATATAAAATAAATACTCTTTTGGGGCGAGGTGTAATTCCTCACCGGCGGTTATAGTCCGCGAAGCATTGCTTGAACTGGTGTGATTCCAGTACCGACAGTATAGTCTGGATGGGAAAAAGAGAAATTCTTATTACTTTTTTGTAATAGTTTTTAATGCCCTAAGTGTATTCCATTTAGGGCTTTTTTGTTTATTAAAAAAGTTTTGAAAAATTACTATAGTAATCAAAATACAAATTTTAAGGAAGGTAAAAATTATGGAAAGAAAAAATTATTTATTAGGTTCAATACTTGTTATTATTTCGGCTATGTTATGGGGTGTTGATGGGGTTTTACTAACAACAAGATTATTTAATTGTCCTACAACAACAGTTGTACTTATTCTACACTTAATGCCCTTTATATTAATGTCTATATTTTTTTATAAGGAATATAAGAATTTAGGGAAATTTCAATTAAAAGATTATATTGGCTTTGGGTTAATAGGATTATTTGGAGGAGCTTTAGGGACATTAGCAATTGTAAAAGCTTTCTTTTTAGTTAATTTTCAGCAACTGACAGTAGTTGTATTTTTACAAAAATTACAACCTGTATTTGCCATTATTTTAGCTAAAATAATTTTAAGAGAAAGATTAGGAAGAAACTTTGGAATTTGGGCTGCTCTAGCTTTACTAGGAAGTTATGGGCTAACTTTTGGACTTGGATTACCACATTTTAAAGTAGATAATTATTCTTTGGCAGCTTTTTATTCAATAACAGCAGCTTTTTCTTTTGGAGCTTCCACTGTTTTTGGAAAATTTGTTTTACAAAAATGGAATTTTAGAACAGCAGTGTTTTATAGGTATGGGTTTACAACAGTAATTATGGCAATAATTATAGTACTTTCAAAAGATACATTTGCAATAAAAGAAGTAACAAAAAATAATTGGATTATTTTTACAATAATTACTTTTACAACAGGTGCTTTAGCAATTGCTTTATACTATTATGGATTAAAATTTATTTCTGCACATGTTTCAACAATATGTGAATTGGCTTTTCCGATTACATCTGCTACATTAGATTATTTTATAAACCATACGCATTTAACTATAGTTCAAGTATTGTCGGCAGTTTTGATGTTTTTATCGATTTATAGAATTAGTAGAATACAAAGCCAAGAAGCTTAAAATATAAGGAGGGTAATGATGATTTTTGAAGGAAATTTTGAAGGAAAAGGATTAAAAGTTGGTATAGTTTGTGGAAGGTTTAATGAATTTATAACATCAAAATTATTAGGTGGAGCAAAAGATGCTCTTATAAGACATGGGGTAGAAGAGGGGGATATTGATATTGCTTGGGTTCCAGGAGCATTTGAAATACCTCTAATAGCTCAGAAAATGGCAGCAAAAGAATATGATGCAATTATTACTCTTGGTGCAGTTATAAGAGGATCTACTCCACATTTTGATTATGTTTGTAGTGAAGTATCAAAAGGAGTTGCTCATGTTACTATGGCTACAGGGAAGCCTGTTATTTTTGGTGTTTTAACAGTTAATTCTATAGAAGAAGCTGTTGAAAGAGCTGGAACAAAAGCAGGGAATAAAGGATTTGACGCAGGAGTAAGTGCCATAGAAATGGTTAATTTAATTAAAAATATTTAAGGGGTGATTTTATGCACAAGGAATATATGACTAGAGCTATTGAAATTGCAAAAAAAGGAATGGGTTTTGTAAATCCTAATCCACTTGTAGGTGCTGTTATTGTTAAAAATAATAGTATTATTGGTGAAGGGTATCATGAAATCTATGGGGCTCCTCATGCAGAAGTAAATGCTATTAATAGCGTAACAGACTCATGTGAAGGAGCTACAATGTATGTGAGTCTTGAACCTTGCTCTCATTTTGGGAAAACACCTCCTTGTGCTGACCTTATTATTGAACATAAATTTAAAAAAGTTTACATTGCAACCCTTGACCCAGACCCATTAGTATCAGGAGATGGTGTAAAAAAATTAAGAGATGCAGGAATTGAAGTTGAAATTGGACTACTTGAAGAAGAAGCAAAAAATATTAATAAAGTTTTTTTTAAATGGATTAGTGAAGATGAATATCCATATGTTCATTTAAAATTTGCATCAACACTAGATGGGAAAATTGCTTTATCTAATGGGAATTCCCAGTGGATTAGCAACTCTGCAACCCTTGAATTAAGCCAATTTTATAGAAAAAAATATAGCTCAATTATGGTTGGGATAAATACTCTTTTAAATGACAATCCTCGTTTAAATTGTAGAATTGATATAGGCTGTGACCCCTATAGAATTGTTGTTGATGCTCATTTAAAAACACCAATAGAATCAAATTTTATAAGGATGGGGAAACTAGATAAAAAGAGTATAATTATAACAAGCAAAGAAAATTTGAATAATGAAAAATTTATTTTATTTAAAAGTTTAGGCATTAATTTTATTACTTTACCAAATTTTTCCTTTGATATTAAAGAAGTATTTAAAGCAATAAAAAAATTTAAAATTGATAGTGTCATGGTAGAAGGTGGAAGTTTTTTAATTTCTTCTATTTTCAAAGAAAATTTGTTTGATGAAGGAACCATTGTAATTGCTCCAAAGTTCACTGGTGAAGATAATGCAATAAGTTTTGTTCATGGATTTAACCCTAAAACAATGAATGATTCTTATAACTTACCAAATGTTACCTTTGAAATTTTAGATGATAATTTTGTGGTAAATTTTAGGAGGTAATATGTTTACTGGACTGGTAGAAGAAATAGGGACTATTAAAGAGTTAAAAAAAGGAGATAAATCTTTATATGTTTCAATAAAATGTAATAAAGTTTTAGAAAAAACTATTATAGGTGATAGTATTGCTGTTAATGGGACATGTTTGACAGTTGTTAATATTGCTAATGATATTTTATCCTTTGATGTAATGTATGAAACTGTAAATAGAACAAATCTTAAAAGATTAAAATCTGGAAGCAAAGTTAATTTAGAAAGGTCATTGACATTACAAAAACCTCTAGGAGGGCATCTTGTTACAGGAGATGTTGATTTTGAAACGAATATTTTAGCTATATCTCAAATTGGGATAGCTAAAGTTTATAGGTTTTTAATACCTAATAAATATATGAAATATGTTGTGGAAAAAGGAAGAGTTACAATAGATGGAACAAGTTTAACAGTTTCAAATTTTGGTAAAGATTTTGTGGAGGTTTCATTAATACCTCATACTCAATCGGAAGTAACTCTAGATGCTAAAAACATAGGAGACTATGTAAATTTTGAAATGGATTTATTTGGAAAATATGTAGAAAGAATTCTTAATTTTAAAGAAGAAAAAGCTTTAACAAAAGAAACTCTATTTACAAATGGGTTCATTTAAAGAGGAGGAATATTTATGTTTAATACAATTGAAGAAGCAATTGAGGATATTAAAAATGGAAAAATGGTTATAGTTGTTGATAATGAAAATAGAGAAAATGAAGGAGATTTAATTATGGCAGGTGAAATTGCTACTTTTGAAAATCTTAACTTCATGGCTAAATTAGGTAGAGGTTTAATTTGTGCTCCTATTTCTAATGAAATTGCATTGGATTTAGGATTACATCCAATGGTTTCTAATAGCACTGATCCCCATGGAACAGCTTTTACTGTGTCTATTGATCATGTATCAAATTCTACTGGAATTTCTATTGAAGATAGGCTAAATACAATTAAAGCTCTTAGCAATAAAAATTCTAAACCATCAGATTTTAGAAGACCTGGTCATTTATTTCCTTTAATTGCAAAGGATGGAGGAGTTTTAATAAGACCTGGACATACAGAAGCTGCTGTTGATTTAGTTGAATTAGCAGGGTTAAAAAAAGTTGGAGTTATTGTAGAAATTTTAAATGATGATGGAACTATGGCTAGAGTCCCTGATTTAATAGAGTTTTCTAAAAAATATGATTTAAAATTAATTACCATTGAAGCTCTTATACAATATAGAAGAGAAAAAGAATTGATTGTAAAAATTAACACAGAAGTTAGAATGCCTACTCAATATGGAAGTTTTAGATTAATTGGATTTGATAATAATTATGACAATAAAGAACACATTGCTCTTGTAAAAGGGAATGTTGAAGGAAAGGAAAATGTTAAACTGCGTATTCATTCCGAGTGTTTTACTGGAGATATTTTAGGTTCTTTAAGATGTGATTGTGGAGACCAACTTCATGAAACAATGAAAAGAATTGATGAAATAGGTGAAGGAGTTATTTTATATATGCGTCAAGAAGGACGTGGGATTGGGCTATATAATAAATTAAAAGCTTATAATTTACAAGATGAAGGGTTTGATACGGTAGAAGCTAATTTAAAATTAGGATTTGCCGATGATGAACGTGAATATTTAGTAGCTGCTAAAATGATTGAAGAATTAGGAATTAAATCTGTTTCATTAATTACAAATAATCCTGATAAAATTGAAAAACTTAAAGAATTAGGTGTGAATATTGCTAATAGAGAAGAGATTATCGTAAATTATCATGAAGAAAATAAGCATTATATGAAAACGAAAGTTAATAAAATGAGACATCTTATTAACTTTAATAAATAATAAGCAGAAGGAGAAATTTTAAAATTTCTCCTTTTGTTTAACTTGGCTATTCAATAACTATATTTTGAGTAGTTTTTTTCTCGTTTCCTTTTGGTAAATTAACAGTTAAAATACCATCTTTCATTTTAGCTTTTATTTCTTGTTCTTTTATATTAGGAATATAAAAGACACGAGCCATTGAGGAATAAGAACTTTCTTTTTTAAGATACTTATCTTTATTTTCTTCAAGAGATTTTTTTCTTTCTACAGAGATCATAAAATTATTATTTTCATATTTTAATTGTACTTCTTCTTTTGATATTGCAGGGAGCTGTGCTTCTAAAATATATTTATCTTTCTCTTCTTTTATGTCAACAATAAATGTTTTGACATTATTAGATTGATTAATCTCTTTAAAGAAAGAATCATCAAAAAATCTTTCAGAAACAGTATCAAAATATTCAAAAGGATCTACAACTTTTACTAATAGTTTTTGTTTATTATTTTCATTATTTTTGTATGATACAGCACCGTAAATACCTGCTCCAATTAAAATTAAAACAATAATTAATATAAAAGTTTTGCTTTTAAAAAACTCCATAATATCAACTCCTTTTTAATGTAATTGAAAAGAATTGCGCAATTTCTTCCTAATATTTTTTATAATTTTTTGTGATAGTTGTCAAGACTCTTTTTTGAAAATTTAACTATTTCAAAAATAAAAAGTATTGTAAAGACAACAAGAGGAGTAAATATTAAGTTATATATAAAGCCATTTTCAGGAAGATAATCCATTAATATTTTGTGTAAAATAGTCATTATTAAAGGATGCCATAAATATATTTCAAGAGAGTAGCTTGAAACTTTGTTCAATCGAGGAAATAAATCGATATAGTTCAAAGCAAAAATAAGAATAAAAAAAACTAAAAATATTGTTGTTGTAAAATAATTGCTACCTTGAGATGCTTTATATTTAATTACAAAATAAGAACGTTCTATTAATTGAATTAAAAATAAACTAGAAATAATTAAAGTGAATTTACGTTTACTAAAGTTTATTTTTTCATTAATTCCATATTTAGAAATTATATAGCCTAAACTAACATAAAAAAATCCTATAGTTATTCCAGTTCTAGGAAGAAATCGCATTGGGATAGAGTGAGCAGTAACATAAATTTCACCACTTCCAAACATACTCAAAATGTGCAATATCAATGCAATAAGAATACCCAGTTCTTCTAAATGAAAAACTTTAAAAATAAATAATAAACTAACAGCAATTACCAAAGCAGGTAAAAACCATAGGTGGAGATATAAGCCATATGAAAAAAGTTGTTTTGTAAAAGTATGGAAATTGAAAAAATTTGATGGTAATTTACCATTGTTTAAAAGTACGTCAAAATAAGTAAAAATTTTATACGACAATCCTACCCATAAATGAAGAAATAGTATTTTCTTTACATAATTTAAATAGTACATGAATTGATTTTTCTTAAATTTTTCGTATAAAAAATATCCTGAAATTGCAAAAAAAATTGGCACACCAAATCTGGCGGTACTGTCAATTATAAAGTCAAAGATGTATCCTAATTTATTATAGTTTTTAAAGAAGCTGGTATGTATAAAAACTACAAAAATACTGGCTATAAATTTTATTTGATTTAAACTATTATTTTTCATTGATAACTCCAAATTAATTTTATATTTAGCTCGTTGCAAAATTCTAACACCTTTATTTTACTTACATAAAAAACGTAGTTTTTTATGTAATCCTTCCCACCTTCGGTGGGAAAAAAGAGGGGGAGTCGGGGCGGAGCCAGAGCCCACAGCAAGGAAGTATCCTCGCCACTTCATAATTCGACTAAAGACTTAAAAGTCTAAGTCTCATTAAAATCAATAAAAATCTTATTTGTATTATTTTTAACTGTGTACATATATTTTTTTAGTTTTGCAACTAGCTAAATTTTATGTTGTAAATATAAGTGAGAAAGGGATTCTTAAGTCTTTCCTATAAACATAAAAAATTGGAGAAAAATCTCCAATTATCTATTTTTTCTTGAATTGACTGAATAAACTTCCTAATCCAGTTATTTGTTTTGGTACACTAGAAGCTTTTTTATTTTCTTGTTGAATTTCTTCATAAACTTCAGCTCTATGTACAGTAATATTTTTAGGTGCTTTGACACCTAATTTAACTTGATCCCCTTTTATTTCAACAACAACAATTTCAATATCGTCACCTATCATTATACTTTCATTCTTTTTTCTCGATAATACTAGCATTTATACCCCCTAACCAAAATTGACTTTCATTTCATCTAAAATGAAATGTTTCAATTTGTGTTTTGGACTAGTTGATATAACTTGTTTTCCTTTTTTTAAAATCCTATTTATAACTATAGGGCCTTGTAAATTTGCTGTCATCTTTGAGGGGTCTTCTGGTACTACAACAATTGCAAAAATATCAGAATCGTCAGGAGAAGTTAATCCTAAATCCTCAACATCTCCATCAGAAAGTTGTAAAGAATATTTTGGATTAAACTCAAAGGGTCTAATAATAATAAACGCAAGACTACCTTCTTCTATCGATTGCATCCACATAAGTGGATTTCCTTCTTCCATTTGAAAAATAACGTATTTTTTATATTCTTCAAAACCAAATAAACCTTCTGAAAAAGTTATAATTTCCTCTTCAGTTATGTCAATTTCACCAAATCTGCTTGTATTAAGCTTCATTTTACCTCCTAAGCTTTACTATCTAAAATTTCTCCAACTACTTCTATGTTAACCTTAGGGATTTTGTCTACGGTTGTATAAACTCCTCCTGGTTCTACTTGTATATTTAAATTTTTCTGTACTACTGGAGTTATAACATCTGGGTTAGATTCTACTTGAAAATACCCTTCTTTAACGTTAATTTCTACAGGTTCTTTTGGAAAATGTTCAATGTTTAAAGATGTATTACTATTTATATATCCGTGATCTTCAGCTATTTTTGCTATGGGATTTCCTTTATTTTCAATTTTCATCATAGCTTCTCCATCAGTAACATATCTACTTATTCCTTTTGAAGTTTCCTGTTCAGCTTTTTGCTTCATTTTAACCATTAAATCTTGTGGCCTATAACTATTCAATTGTTTAAAAGCGTTGTAACTATTAATCTCTAAAGTATCAGCTTTCTGATGAATTTTAAAATTTCCTTCTTGTTTTTCAAGAGTCATTTGTGCCTGTTGTCCAGAAATTTCCATTTGAGGCTCAGTTTTATCAATTAAAATATTGCTATTGTCTGTTGTAATATTTAACTTAACACTCATAATAGCCTCCTAAATTTTTTATTTCAAAAAGTCAACAAGTGTTGGCTGAATTACTTTTGCTCCAACAGATAAAGACATTCTTTGAACACTTTCTTGAACTTTTAAGTCATTGATAGTTTCAGTTATATCTGTATCTTGAGTTTTTGATAATAAATCAGTCATACTTACTTTATTATCTCTTTGTCTTTGTTCCATAGCTTCCATACGATTCATTTTAGCCCCAACTTCTGCTCTATATCTCATTAGTATGTCAAGATTTTTATCTAAGTTTCCTAATTCGTTGTTTACAGTTGTTCCACTATTTATTCTATCTTCTACCGTATTTCCTTTTAATATTTCATCTCTTAATTTAATTATAGAATCAACTAAATTATGCTCATTATTTGTAAAAACTCTAGCACCAGGTACATTATACTCTACTACAATTCCTTTGTCTATCTCTGCTAAAAGTTTTCCGTCATCACCAGTATATTCAACTTTCACAATATTTTCAGCATTTATACCTTCTCTTTTATTCCCATTAACGTCTGTTAAAGAAGGATCAATAGAAGCTTCTTTCTTCAACTCATTTCCAGTTTTTGTTTCAAAGGGTTTTTCAAGGGTATTAAATCCAGCAAATATAAATTTATCTCCTATTTTACTATTAGCAACTGATACAATTTGTCCTAATAGCTCATTTATTTCAGCAGCAATACTGTCTCTGGCTGTTTGTTCATAAGTTTCAGTAGTAGCTTGTACAGTAAGTTCTCTAATTCTTTGGATTACATCTCCAACTTGTCCAAGGGCTACATCTGTATAGCTTAAAAAGTTTTTTGCATTTTGAGTGTTAGCTGTAAATTTTTCTATTTCATTCAGAGTTGTTTTATATGCCATAGTTTTTACTGCTCCAGTAGGGTCATCTCCGGGCATACTTATTTTCGTTCCTTTTGATAACTTATCATTTGTTTTATCTAGTTTGGACATATTTGTTTGTATGTTATTTACAACATTTTGCGACATCATTCTATTAGTAACTCTCACAGACAGCACCTCCTAAAGTTTTTCTATTACAGTGGATATCATGTCATCAACTGTTTTCATGTATCTTGCAGCAGCATCATATCCATGCTGGAATTTTAGCATTTCAGCCATTTCTTCATCTAAAGAAACTCCCATTGTAGCTTGTCTTCTTTGTTCTAAATTATTAATAAGTATATTTTGATTTTCTAAGAATTTTTGGGCTTCTTGAGCACTTACCCCTAAATCAGAAACAATTGACTTGAAAAACTCTTCATAAGTAAATCTTCCAATAGATTTTTCAGATTTTAACATAGCCATTTTAAGAGCATTACTTCCATCTCCAACTGGGTTAGGCTTGTCTGGGATACCATCATTATCAGTATCTATTCCCTTTGCAGCAGCGATATTTTCTACATTTTTTATAGCTACAGCCATTCTAAAAGCAGCTTTTTCACGAGGACTTCCCATTCTATCTTCTGTTAAACTATTTAAGTCATCTAAATTTTGATAATTAAAGGCTCTTCCTTCCTTTAAAATCCCCATTTTATATAAAAATGTTCCTTCATTTTGAGTAATTGTTTTTATTACATAATCTTCTTCTTTTTCAGCTCTTAAAACAAATCTATTATTTGGATCTAAAGAAGCAACTACGCCTACATTTTTTTTGTTAATTTTTTCAGCAACTTCCTCTAAACTATCTTTAGAAGTATCATAATCTATTCTAACTCCATTAATTTCAAAACTTCCTTTTTCATTAAACGGAACTTTATTAATTATTTCTGTAACACCATCGGGAGCTAAAGTTTTTGTTTCAGTTTCCATTACAATACTTAAAGGTCTTTTTGTATCGTCTAAAGCTTTGTTTCCTCTAAGTTTATAAATACCTAGTTCATTTTCGTTGTCACCATTAATATCTCTTATTTCTGAGTATGTTTCAAAAGGTTCGAAAAATAATCCTCCTGGAACTCCTCTAAAATCAAATCCAGCTTTATTCACATCATTGGTATTATCAATTAATCCAACAGCCAATTGATCCATGTATTTCATGTATCTTACTGCATCATCATCTCTTAATTCTAAGAAACCTTTCATTTTACCTGTTTGAACTAATACAGGTTCATCAATGTCATCCCAATATAATTGAGCTAAACCATCATTTTTTTTAGCTTCTCTACGAACACTCATTTCTTTATAAGTATCCCCTTGAACAACAGTTCTTCCACCAATAGAAATTGCCGTTTCGTCCCCTTTTCTACTAACTTTAACATTAACTATTTCAGAAAGTTTTTCAGTCAATAAATCAAATTCATCCCTTAAGTCATTGGCTTTTCCTCCACCAGATTCAACTCTTCTAACTTGGCCATTTATATCAGCAAGTCTTCTAAGAATAGAATTTACATCATTAGCTAGGACTTCAATATTTTGGTCAAAATCATTTCTTAAAGCTTCAAATCTTTCATAAGTACTTCCAATAGTGTTAGTTAAAGCTTCAGCTCTTTCTTTAAGGCTTACTCTTGTTGACATATCTTCTGGATTTTGAGACAAATCCTGCATAGCTTCCCAATATTCATCTAAAACTTTTCTAATACTTTGATCACTAGGTTCATTTATAATATATTCCATATTTTTTATATTAATATCTCTTATTTCCCATTTGGAATTAGCAGATTTTTCTTTAATCATCCTGTCATCTATAAAAGCATCTCTAGCTCTATTAATTTCTCCTACCTCTGCTCCTATACCAACTTGTCCATATTTTTCATGTCGATTAGTGATAGTTTCCATTTCAACTTTTTGTCTACTAAAACCTTCTTTATTGGCACTAGATATATTATGACCAGTTACTTCCATTCCTCTTTTATGTGCATCTAAACTTCTTTTTCCAACTTCTAAGCCACTAAAACTCATAATGCCCTCCAATCAATTTTCAAATTAATTTATTAAAACTAAGTAACTAATAAAAAGAATTATTTAAGTATTTACAACTTAGT
>JAFGUR010000047.1 GCA_016938425.1 Fusobacteriaceae bacterium | reverse complement strand
TAAAATCGATATAATAAATTTAAGCAATAGTTATCAAGTTTTAATTAAGGGGTGATTATATGTTTGGAAATCAAAAGAAACAGCTT
Source organism: Fusobacteriaceae bacterium (assembly GCA_016938425.1). Taxonomy (GTDB): domain Bacteria; phylum Fusobacteriota; class Fusobacteriia; order Fusobacteriales; family Fusobacteriaceae; genus JAFGUR01. The sequence goes on along the minus strand of JAFGUR010000047.1, from coordinate 1,214 downwards.
AATGCATTATTAAAAAATGAAAAAATCGAAGTTAAAGGATATGAATTACAAGAAATCCAAAAAAAATTAGATTTTTTAAATAATTTTCAAAACAATGCTAAAAGTTATTTATTTTCTACAGTAGAATTAAGTGCATCGCTAGGTTCTATGGAAGTTGATTTAGATTTCATATCGAAAGAGCTGCAAAGAGTAATGAGTATATTAGCTTCACAAACGGAAGAAACTATGTCTTTTTCAGAAGAAACAAGTGCAGCTATGACGGAGATAAATGATGCGTTAGAAGATAATGTTAAAACAGCTGAGACTATTTTAGGGAATATAGATTTTGTAGTTAAAAATAACGAGAAAAGTGCTGAAAGTGTTTTGAAAATGGGAAATGTATGTAAAGATGTATCGAGTAGAAATAATTTGGTCAATTCTAATTTAGAGAGTTTATTAGATAAGATGAAACATATTACTGAAATAGTAAATGTTATTCAAAGCATAGCAGACCAAACTAATTTGCTAGCTTTAAATGCTAGTATAGAGGCAGCAAGAGCAGGCGAAGCAGGACGAGGATTTGCCGTAGTTTCTGAAGAAATACGTAAATTAGCTGAAAGTACAAAAGAAAGCTTAGATACGTTCAAAGTTTTTAAAGATGAAATAGAGAAAACTTCTGAAGAGAGTATTTTAAGTATTAAAAGTACAAATGAAGCTATGATGGCGATACCACAAGCATCGGGTGAAATAAGAGAATCTATAGAATCTAATTATAAATCAATCCAAAAAATTCAAAGTGATATGGAATCTTTTATGGCATCATTTGAAGAGATAAATAGTTCAACATCAGAGGTAAGCAATGCAGTAAATATGTTAGCTAATGAAACTGAAAAACTGTCGGGAATAACAAGTGAAGTTCAAAAAAGTGTATATAAAATAGATACTATAAAAACAAAAATCAAAAATAACGAAAACAAATTTATTGAAAATAACATAAAATATTATAGAGATTTTAGTTTGTGGGGAAGTAAAATAAACTCAAAAGAGCTAATAACTGTTTTAGAAAATGCAAAAAAACAACATGCATTGTGGATAGCTACTTTAGAGGAAGCCGTAAAACAAAAACAACTTATTCCTTTGCAGACAGATAGCAATCATTGTGGATTTGGACATTTTTATAATACTTTGAAAATTGAAAAACCAAGTATTATGAATTTGTGGAAGGACATAGATAC
>JAFGUR010000046.1 GCA_016938425.1 Fusobacteriaceae bacterium | reverse complement strand
CGTCAATTAAAATTAGACCATTATTTGTTTCTATAGCACAAACAACATAATTAAAAGCCTTTCTTGAGGGAAATAAAGCTATCCCATTACTTCGAGTGCTTAAAATCATAGGGTTTGCCTCCACACTTGCTTCCCTTAACATGGCAACTAAAAGTAAATTTATATCGGCAACATTTCCTGATTTCTCTTTAAGCGCCTTTTTTATACCTTTATCTGCAAAATATCCATTATAACCGTTCCAACTTATATTATTATAAATATAACCATAAATTTTAGAGATTTTTTCATCTTGGGATATTGATCCTCCTAAAATTTCATCTAAAGTACTTTTTAAAAAATCATTTCCTTTAAGCTGTCCTCCAAAATCTTCATTTTCATATATATCTTTAACAACATCATTCCAGTTGGTAGCATAATTTTTAAAAGGCTGGTTTGGATAGCGAGTAGATACCAACTCGTAATCTACAGAACTAATATAATTATCTACATTACCTACAAAATCTTCATCTTTAATAGGTTTTGCATTGTTTACAATATATTTTGTTACTTTCTCGGTATACTTTAAACTATAAGTTCCTCTCTCATGATTTAAAGGTCTTCCTGCACCACCTGTACCGTATCTCTCCTGATACATCTCAGAGAATTCTTTATTTTTAATTTCTGATGAAACAGTTGGCGTCAAATATCCTTTATTATGCACATTAAAAACATAATATTCAGGAATTTTTGTAACATACTCAGAATAATTTACAGGAACTGTTGATTGAAAATTCCATCGCGGAATTCTATTAATGAAAGGAGAAGTTATAGTATATTTATATTCTATAATTGATCCTTCTTTAACATTGGGCATAGCAATTTTGTAATTATCATAATAACGACTTAACTCTTCTTTAAACTCTCCATCACTTTTAAGTTTTGATTTTTCTATTTTTCCGCTTTCTAAATTGTAAGTTATACATTTAGAAAAATTAACCAATTCTTTGTTCCCTCCATATTTGTACGTCTCAATTTCAAAGTTTGCAAAATCTAACCCTTCTTTTTTATAGATTTTAATTTTAGTTTCTACCTCAGTTATCATTTCGAATCCTCTTTGTGAGCTGTAATCAAATCGAGTCTCTCCTTTTTGAAATAAAATTGTTGCAACTGCAGTTGAATCATTAGGATTTACTTTTTCTAGCAATTCTTCTTTAGTAACTTCTCCCAACTCATATTTTTGTGCTAAAATGGAAGACGAAAGAAATAAAACAGTTAAATAAATTAATTTTTTCATAATTACTTTTTTAATAATATTTTAATGT
>JAFGUR010000045.1 GCA_016938425.1 Fusobacteriaceae bacterium | reverse complement strand
AAATAAACATTTTTATGTCATTAGTCTTATTTTTCTTAATTATCACTGTTCTTAGAAAAAATGATATCAAAATAACTAGTTTTTGGACTCTTTGCTCATTTTTTTGGCTTTATGTTTTAAACCAAAAAAAAATTATTCTTGAAAAAGGAATTGGAATTATTGATTTATTTAAAATTAAAAATTACACTATCCCTTTCAACACTATTCACAATATTGAATCTATTAAAGAAGATTTATTTAAAATAACTTATATGCATAGAGAACGTTTCTACGTATTTAAATTATATGTAAGCTCTGATAATGTATCTGAATTTAAACAAATTATTAGAAAAAAAACAAAATTTAAGAAAATATAATAGTACAATCAGTTTGACGTCTCTATTTTTTATTTCCTTAGACATGTCATTTTCTAATAAGTTACAGATATAAGAATATAAAGAAGAGGACGAATTTAAAATTCGTCCTCTTCTTTATATTGTAAACTCCCACATTAAAAAACATTAAAATATAAAAACAAGCCTTTCGGCTTGTCTTTATTATTTTCTAATTTCTTTAATTCTTGCTTGTTTACCAGATAATCCTCTTAAGTAGAATAATTTAGCTCTTCTTACTCTTCCGATTTTCTTAACTTCGATTTTCTCGATCATTGGAGAGTTAACAGGTATAATTCTTTCTACTCCAACTCCTGCAGCGATTTTTCTAACAGTAAAAGCTTTTCCAGTTCCAGCTCCAGTTACTCTAATTACAACACCTTCAAATAACTGAACTCTTTCTTTATCTCCTTCTTTTACTTTGTAGTAAACTCCTACAGTATCTCCTGCTTTAAATTGAGGGATATCTGTTCTTAGTTGAGTTTTTTCAACTAATTCGATTAATCTTTCTTTCATTAATTTTCCTCCTAATTAGATATTCATTTCGATTAAAAAGCGGAATATCTTTTTCATTTAACCCGAATAGTATAACATAATTTGGAAAGATAGTCAACACCATAGGAAACTAAATAAAAAATACATAAAACATTAAATACTAACTTCTTCTTCATATTTTTCTTTAGTATTTAGACTAATGGTTATTTCTTTTTGTTTAATTTTTTCTTCAACACAATATTTTAATAATTATTTAGAAACTTTCTTCAATTTCAAAATCACTATAAATATTATCATAAAATCCAACTTCTTACACATTGAATAAAGAAACATATAAATAAATCCATTATTCCTCGTATTTCCTTTAAAACTTTGATTTTTTAATGTTTATTATATCTGAATAAATAGTATTTCCAAATAATTTCTCACTAATTTGAAACCTCCAAAATTCTCCAATATTTTGATTTTATTTTTAATAATGTATATTTATGGTTTCAATACTAAAAAAAACTTAATTTATACTTTGATTTATTTTATAATTATTAAATTATGAACATTTAATGAGAGTTTTATGATATTTTTGTGTTTCAAATTTTTTTTATTTATTCCATTTTATCTATTTCAACCATAATTTTACTTAATATTTGAATGATTTTTTTCAAAAACTGGAGTTTTTTTTCATTATTAAAAATTTTTTTGGAATTTTTATTGACTTTTAAGCTTATTGATATTATACTTGTGATATATAAAAGAGCGTTTGTGTGTAGGGGATTTCATTCATTATTTAAAGTATATTTATATTTCAAATTTGAATGATTTTTTAATTATGTAAAAATTAAAGGAGGTCTTTTTTATGTTCAAGTATTTACAAAAAATTGGTAAGTCTCTTATGTTTCCAGTTGCTGTTTTGCCTGCTGCTGGTTTAATGTTAGGGATAGGTTATTGGCTTGACCCTGCTGGATGGGGTGGAAATTCAGCTATCGCTGCTTTCTTAGTATCATCTGGTGGAGCTATATTAGATAATATGGGATGGATTTTTGCTATTGGTGTCGCATTTGGTATTACAAAGGACAATCATGGTGCTTCTGCACTTTCTGCACTTGTTGGATATTTTATCTTAACTAAGTTATTATCACCTAATACAGTTGCTCAATTAAAACAAATTCCAATTGAACAAGTTCCTGCTGCTTTTGGTAAAATCCAAAATGCCTTCACTGGAATATTAATGGGAGTTGTTGCTGGAGAAATTTATAATAAATTTCATAAAGTTGAACTTAATAGAGCTTTTGCATTTTTCTCTGGTAGAAGACTAGTTCCAATTATTACTTCTGTTGCTTCTATGATTTTATCATTTATTCTAATGATTGTTTGGCCAGTAGTATTTAATGGATTAGTTGTTTTTGGAAAATCGTTTGTTAGTTTAGGACCTATTGGTGCTGGATTATACGGGTTCTTTAATAGATTATTAATTCCATTAGGATTGCACCATGCTTTAAATGCAGTTTTCTGGTTTAATACTGCTGGAATCAATGACTTAGGTAATTTCTGGGCTGGAACTGGTACAAAAGGTGTTACTGGTATGTACATGGCTGGATACTTCCCTATAATGATGTTTGGTTTATTAGGAGCTGCTCTTGCATTTATCCATACAGCAAAACCCGAAAATAGAGATAGAGTTTCTGGTATCATGATTGCTGGTATGATTACTGCTTTTATGACTGGAGTTACAGAACCAATTGAGTTTGCATTTATGTTTGTTGCACCTGGACTATATTTAGTTCATGCTGGACTTACTGCTTTATCTTTATTTATATCTGCACAAATGCAATGGATTGCTGGATTCAACTTCTCTGGAGGAGCAATTGACTGGATTCTTTCATCTAAAACTCCATTAGCTAATAAACCATATATGTTATTAGTTCAAGGTGTTGTATTCTTTATCCTTTATTATGTTATTTTTAGATTCTTAATTACTAAATTTAATCTAAAAACTCCAGGAAGGGAAGAAGCTTCTGAAGATGTTAAAGAAACTAGTTCAGAATCATCATTTGCTGATACAGCAAAAATTATTTGTAGATACGTTGGAGGAGCAAACAATATTTCTTTTGTTGACAACTGTGCTACAAGATTAAGATTTGAAATTAAAAATGATGAATTAGTTGATGATAAAAAATTAAAAGAAGTTTCATTAGGTATTGTTAGACCTAGTAAAAATACATTACAACTTATAATTGGACCAAAAGTTGAATTTGTTTGTGATGAAATTAAAAACCTTATAAAATAATGCCAACCTAATATTTTTATCTATAGAACAACAAAAGGGAGTATCTTTTTAGATAACTCCCTTTTATATTTACCTATTCCTATAAGTATAAAAAATTCCTCTTTCTTCCATTAAAGTTTTTATTATACCCTCTTTTACCATAATATCTAAATAATTTCCTAAAATTTCTCTATCTAGCCCTGTCGCTTCTTTTATATCTTCAAAAGTTGAAGGTCTTACACATAATAAATTTGTAATTAACTTTTCATTATCTTCTGTATAAGCTTTATACTCATTTTTACTTTTATATTTTTTAATTATTTCTGTCTCTATTCCATTTTCTTTAAAATAATTTTTAATTGTTTCCAATTTTTCCATTGCCATTGGGCTTTCCCATGATACTGGTGCTGGTCTATCTAGACTATTTAACTGAACCTTTGTAAATTTAATTGTTTTCAAAATTTTAACAAATTCTTCTAACTCTTCTTTAGAGTCGTTTATTTCATCTATCATAAAAATTTCTAAATAAATTTCACCTTGAAATTCATCTCCAAATTTTCTAATACCTTCAATTATTTCTGATAGTTTTATATTTACATTAGGTCTGTTTATTTTTAAAAAACTCTTCTCCAATACTGCATTCAAACTTGGCATCACTAAATCTGCATTCCTCAACTCTTCCCTCATATTTTTATTTACAAGGTTTGTGGAGTTAGTAATAACACAAATTTTTACATCAGTGAGTTTTTTTATTTCTTGTATAAGGTACCCAATTCTACTATTTAATGTAGGTTCTCCACTTCCTGAAAACGTTATATATTCAGGTTTTGAGTTTTTAGATAAATACTCTTTCAATTCTTTTAATACTTCATCTGCTTCAATGTATTCTTTTCTTTCATTGTATAAAGGAGCACCATCTCCACACTCACAATAAATACAGTTAAAATTGCATGTTTTTAAAGGAATTAAATCTATTCCCAACGAAATCCCAAGTCTTCTTGATGGCACTGGTCCAAATAAATATTTATACTTCATAGTCCTTATCTCCTTATAAATTTTTTATTTATTATACCATCTCACTTTTTCAATTTAAAATTTATTTATAAATATTTTTTTTAAATACATTTCCGTTCTATAATTCAATTTTAGAACCTTTTTTTCTATTACATTTCCAACATAAAGTTTGCAAATTGTCTTCTGTTGTCATTCCACCCTTTGATAACGGCACTATATGGTCTATTTCTAATAATAAATTCTTTTCATTATCTATTGTAGCCCCACATATTCTGCATGTATAATTATCTCTCATTTTTATCTTTTCTCTTAATAATGTTGTCATTAAAGCTCTTTGACCTTGAATACTATTTTTAAACTTTACTAGTTCGTTTAAATATCTAACAAATTTTTCCAAATTATCTACATCTAATTTTATGTCTAATTTCATAGAACTATTCCCTCCAGCTGAAATATAATGAAATGTATATACGGGAAAATATAAATCTGTTAAATCTATGTCATCAAACCCTAATTCTCTTACCATTCTTTTTTTATTAAATATTAAAATTAAAACACTTAATTTTCTTTCAATACTTGATAATATCTTATTTTTTTCACCAGTTAATATAATTTTTCCAGACTCTACAGCTGAAAAGTTATTTAGTACATTCTCAAAAGTTTCAAGTGTCTCTTCTGTTGTTTTTATATTAAAATATTTACATAAATATTTAAACGGTTGATTATGAGCATTTCTACAAATAGTTAAAGAACAATTATATACTTGGTGGCTTCTTAAATGCTTTTTCCACTCTCTTCTTTTAAAATTATAATTACTTATATCTTTTAATGTACTTACACCATAGTCATATGAGCTTATTCTTGCATATGTATTTTTTAAATTCTCAATATGTTCATTTAATTCATTACAGTTATTTGTATAATTTAAAATACTATTTTTTATTTTTTTAAACCCTTCACTTGAAAAATAAATTTCTTCATATATAAAATAAATCACTATTATTGCTATTATAAAAAATATTATATAAATCAATTTTTGGCTCCTTTCAAATTTTTTAACTAATATCTTTTCAATTAACACTTTATATAGTAATCATTTTTAGTAACACGAAATATAAAAATATATACTATTTTTAAATTAATGGAGAAATCAATTATTTAAAACTCAAAAAATGGTTTCATTAAATCTTCATAATTATAAAACCCTTTTTCTTTATCTATTATATTCTTAACAACAAATATTACTCCATTTCCAAAGGCTTCTCTAGATATAGATTCATGAGTTAACCTTACTGTTTGAAAAGGAAATCCAAATATTATTTCATGCTTTCCGACTATTCCACCAGCTCTAATTGATTTTATTTCATTATTATCTACGTCTAAGTTACTTGCTAAAACCTTTGCAGTTCCAGATATTTCATCTTTACCTTTAAAATGCTCTTCTACTATTTGTATATCAACTTCAGGTGCTATTTTTTTCATAAATTTTGAAATAACCAGAATATAATTTACTCCTAAAGTTATATTTGGAGACCAAAAAGTCACTGTTTTTTCTGATAATTTTTTTATAAAATCAATTGTTTCCTCCGAATAATGAGAAACTGCACTTACTATTTTTATACCATTTTCTGTGGCTGCTTCTCCATAAATTTTAATACTCTCTTCTGATGAAAAATCAATAATAAAATCAACTTTATTCTCTTTAAAAAATTCATTTAGTTTAATTGAATTAATAGAAAAAATCTCTGTTAAATTGTCTGACGGTTCATCCAAAATATCATTTGCAGTAAGTTGATTTTTTTTATCGCTTTTTCTTATGATCCATTTTAAATTTATTCCTTCTTCCCTTATTAGTGTTCTTGCCACCGCTTTCCCTGTTTTCCCGAAGCCTATTAAGCCTATGTTCATATCATCTCCTCCTTTATTTATCGACTTGTTGTTTTTTTATTTAAAAATAAGTAAATAACAATATTTAAGTATTCAAAAAATTAATATCATTTTCATTATACCATAAATCTCAAATATTTCAAATTCCTAGAAAAAATGAATAATAAATTCAAATAACAATAATAAAAGTAGGAAACAGGCATGCCTGTTCCCTACTTTTATTTTCATTAAATCAATGCTACCCAAAATGTTTCGCATAAACTGCCCTAATCTCTGTATAACTTACATTTTCTGGAAGGAATTCCTTAACTTCTTTAAGTTTTCCTGTTGTACTTGATTTTATTGCTTCTAATATTAGTTTTTCATTTCCTTCATCTATAAAATCATCTATATTTATACTTAGTCCATTTTGATAACCTTCAAAAAGATGACCCTCTACCGTTGTCTCAGTCAAAATTCTTTCCTCTGTTATCTCTTTTATTGTTTTCCCTTCAAAATAAAGCTGACAAGTGATTTCATAGGACTTTACTTTTTCGTTTAAATTTTTGATTTCTGTATTTACTCTTTCAACATTGTTAAGCTCTATATATTTCTTAATCTCACCTATAAATTTGTCCCCGTATTTTTTAGCTTTAACTTCTCCAAACCCTTGTATTTTAAGCATAGATTTTAAATCTAAAGGCAACTTTGTACACATATCTTTTAGTGACTTATCTGAACAAATTATATAAGGAGGAACTTTTTCAGCTACAGCAATATCTCTTCTTAACATTCTTAAAATTTCAAATAATTCTAAATTTCCAACTTCCTTAGAAGATTCTTTTACATAATTTAAAGATTCTTTCTTTAAAACTTTCAATTCTTTATTTTTTATAAGCTCTCTGGCTTTGTCTGTTAATTTCAAAACCATATAAGTTTTATCTGATTCAAACAAATAATCTTGACTCAAAAGTGCATTTATATATGACTTTATCACAGGTTTTTTAAGATTTTTCATAAGCCCAAAGGTGCTTACTTCATTTAAATTATTTTCTTTTATCTTTGCACTCCTAGACCCAAATAATATATCTGCAATTACATTTATTCCATATCTTTCTTTTGTTCTTCCTATAGTAGATATAATTTTATAGGCCTCTTCTGTTATATCAATTTCTTGATAGTTTATACAATTACTACAATTTCCGCAAGTATCTTTTACTTCTTTTTCTCCAAAATATTTAAGTAAATATCCTCTATGACAACTTTGCACATTTACATATTTTATAATTTCGTTAAGTTTTTTATATTTTTCTTCAATGGTAAACTCATCGGCCCCTTCGTGATTATTTTCTATCAAATATTTTTGTAACATAATATCTTTATTAGAAAAAAGTAGAATACATTGAGACTCCTCTCCGTCTCTTCCTGCCCTACCAATTTCTTGATAGTAGCTCTCAATATCCTTAGGCATATTATAATGAATTACAAATCTTATATTTGTCTTGTTTATCCCCATTCCAAAAGCATTAGTTGCAACCATTATATCAATTTCTTCGTTTTTAAATTTTTCTTGCATTTGGTTTCTTGTTTTATCATCTAGACCTGCATGATAAATTCCCACTTTGTAGCCCAAATGATTTATTTTTTCGTAAAGCTTATCCCCTTCTTTTCTTGAACCTACATAAATTATTCCAGCTTTATCTCTATTTTCTCTCAAATAATTTATTAGATAATCCTCTTTTTTTACATCTCTTTCAACTGAAATATAAAGATTTTCTCTATCTATATTTTCCTTAAAGGTGCTTTCATCAGAAATATTAAAAGTATTTTTTATATCTTTCATAACTTTTTCGGTAGCTGTTGCAGTAAATGCTCCAATAACAGGTTTTTTCTCCATTTTTTCTATAAAAGTATTTATATCAAGATAGCTTCTTCTAAAGTCATGTCCCCACTGAGAAATACAATGAGCTTCGTCTATAATAAGAAAAGGAACTGTTATTGAGTTTGCCAATTCTATAAAACTATCAAGTAATAACCTCTCTGGAGAAATATATAATAATTTGATTTTATTATCTCTAATTTTTCTAATTTCATCACTAATTTCTTTGTTTCCCATAGAGCTATTTATTGTTGTTGCAGAAATTCCACTACTATTCAGTTCATTTACTTGGTCTTTCATCAAAGAAATAAGAGGAGAAATAACAATAGTTGTTCCTTTCTTAATAATAGCTGGGATTTGATAACAAATAGATTTTCCTCCACCTGTAGGCATTACTCCCAATGTATTTTTTTTATCCAAAATATTTTTTACTATTTCTTCCTGACCTTTTCTAAAGCTTTTATATCCAAAAGCCTTTTCTAGCACTATATTTAATTTGTTTTCCACAAAGTCACCTCATTTTAAAGAATAATCATTTGTAATTTTACAACATTTTTTGAAATATAGCAAATTTTTATAAAAGTTGTCTCTAATTCGAGCTTACTGAAAAGTACAAAACAATTGATTTTAAAAGATTTCAACTCTATTTTTAATAAAAAAATGCATAGTTTTTGACAAAAAATCTTAAAAATCAAACATTCAAACCTTGGACTTAAGATTACTCTAAAATTTCTTCCAAAAAACCTCGTAAACATGACGTTTTTTGCGACTATGAGAGCTTATCCTTTAGGAAATCCATTTAATTCTAAAAAATATAATTTTTATACATTGCTTTTACTTGCGTCCAACGTCAGGTTGGCGCGAGGTGGCTGAGTAAGCTACGAATTTAAAAAATTATTTCTAATTCAGTAGAATTTAAACATCAAAAAAGACACATCAAATGTGTCTTTTAAGAACTTTTATATTGAACTTTTTATCTTTGTAAATACTTTATCTGCTGTTAACTTTTTCATACAATTAAAATGACCTTTGGGACACTCTTTATCTCCATGTAACGAACAAGGTGAACATGATTCATATTCAAATAATAAAATTGATTTTTCATCATACTCAAACATATTTGGATCTGTGGGACCAAATATAACAAAACTAAGAGTTTTAACTCCCCTTGCCATATGGAAAGGACCGCTATCATTTGTAACTACAAAATAAGCCCTAGATAATAAAGCTCCACTTTCCTTTAAGCTTAACTGTCCAGCCAAATTGATACAAAATTCTCCACAATTGTTTTTTATTTCCTCTATATCATCCCACTCATTTTTCCCACCAATAAGAATAATATTTTTATTGTACTCTTTATTTATTAGTCTACCTAATTCTGAAAAATTTTCTTTTGTCCATTTTTTAGTTTCTTTACTTGCACCTGGTGCAAAAACTACAAAATTATTATAGTTTTGAACTTTTTCCAAATCTTTATCTTCAAAATTGAATTCTAATTGTTCTCCTCTATATTTTAATCCCAAAACTTCCAAAGGTTTAAAGTATGATTTAATTATTGTATTGTCTACTGAATATTTTATAAGTTTCCATTTTACTAATAATGATTTCCATAAAGCTCTTTTTCTATATCTTAAAACTTTACCTTTAACAAATTTTGAAATCATAAAAGAACGCATTTTCGCATGTAAATCTATGATTAAATCATAATTATCTAGTTCTTTTGAAAAATTATAAATCCCCTTAATTCCTCTATATTTATTTTTCTCAAAAATTATAAGATTATCTATATTTTTATTTCCTCTAATAGCTTCTTTGAAACTATCAAGAACTATAAAATCTATTGTTCCATTAGGATATTTTTCTCTAAGCTGTGTAAGAATTGGAGTTGTCAAAATAACATCTCCAAAAGAACTCATTCTAATTACAAGAATTTTCAATTTATTTCTCCTTTAATACATCCAATATTCTTTCATATACTAAGTCTGGCTTAATGTCAAGCATACATTTAAAGTGCTTCTCTGGACATTCATTCCCTCCATGTAGTCCACAAGGTCTACAATTCAAGAAATTATTTTCTATTATTTCACTATTTTTACTCCATGGATAAAAGCCTAATTCTCTTACTGTTGCTCCAAAAATTGCAATTATGTAAGTCTCAAAAGCTGAGGCTATATGTATTGGTGAACTATCATTAGTAACAATTAAATCACACCTTTTAATAAGTTCTGCTAATTGTAAAAGAGACGTTTCTCCAATAGCATTTATAGTTTTATCACTATACCTCACAGGAAGCTCCTTCTCTTCGTTTCCCCCTACTAAGATAACTCTTACATCATCTAGGCTTTCTAACTGCTCAATAAGTTCATTAAAATACTCTATTGGCCAACGTTTTGTATTCCATTTACTTCCTATTGCAAGTGCAATTAATTTTTTATTATGAATATTTTTATCTTTTAAATAATTATCTATATAAGCTTTATCTTCTTTAGATGGATACAATTCTATCTTTTTATCATTACAATCTATATCTAATAACTTTAAAAGTCTATCTACTTCATGCAAATCTTTTCTGTATTCTATTTTTTTATTCAGAAATAATTTTCCTTCACTTATATCATAACCTATTTTCAAAGGAATTTTAGATAAAAAACAAATTAATGAGCTTCTTAAGTATCTATGAGGAATGTATGCTATATCAAATTTTTTATTTCTAAGTTCCTTTGCTAAATTTAACATTCCCTTAAATCCTTTATTTTTTCCTCGTTTATCATATGCAATAACTTCTTTCAAATAAGGATTATTTGATAAAACTATTTTACCTGCTGGTGTTGTTACATAAGTTATCTCTGACTCTGGATATAGTTTTTTTATATTTTTTATTAAAGGGGTAGATAAAACAATGTCCCCTATAAATGCTGTATGAAATATTAATATTTTTTTCATTGAGAACCTCGTTTTAATTTAATTCTTTGTAAGTATATTTGCCTATTTCACAAATAACATATTTACTCTTTTAACAGAATATTCCTTGTGATAATTAATATATACATTTAATAAATATTCTCCCATAAAACCAAATACCCTTGCTTTATAGATATCTTCAGAGATTTTAATTCTTTTTTCTACTTCAAATAAAATATCAAATAACCACTCACAATAGTTGTCATAAAAACTTTTTCTTGATATAAACATATTACATGGACTCAACTTTTTTTTTGACAAAAATTTATCAAATTCTTCAATGTATTTTGGATATTTTTCCAAAATAACTACTCTTAAAACATCTATTTCTTCAGGTACAAGAGCATTTTCCCACAATTTTTTAGTTGTTTGATTCATTTTAAATTCTTTT
>JAFGUR010000044.1 GCA_016938425.1 Fusobacteriaceae bacterium | reverse complement strand
TGTTGTTTTACCAGTGTGTCTGTCACCAATAATAAGCTCACGTTGCCCACGTCCAATTGGAACAAGTGCATCAATTGCTTTAATACCTGTTTCTAATGGTTCATGAACAGATTTTCTAGCCATAATACCAGGTGCTTTTTCTTCTAATAATCTTTTTTCATTTGATTCAATTACACCTTTACCATCTACTGGCTCACCAAGTGCATTTACTACTCTTCCAAGAACATTAGGACCAACTGGAATCTCTAGAAGTTCACCAAGTCTTTTACAAGATGTTCCTTCTCTTAAACCTGCACTGCTACCTAAAATAACTATACCAACTGCTGATTCCTCTAAGTTTGATGCAAGACCTCTAGCACCATTTTCAAACTCAACAATTTCTCCTGCCATAACATTTTTTAATCCATAAACTTTCGCAATACCATCCGCAAAAGATATAATTTTTCCTGTTTCGTTGACATCTACATTTAATTCAAAATTATCAATTCTTTCTTTAATTATAGAACTAATTTCATCTGCTTGAATTTTTGTACTCATTCAAATTCTCCTTTATTTTTATAAATCAAAGCGTATAACGCCGTGTCTAAACTGCTTTTAAAATATGATCAATCATTTGTGATTTTAATCTCTCTTTTGAGAAAGCAACCTCACATCCTAGTCCATCTATATCAACTTTTATACCATTATAATCACATACATTTTGTGATAATTCTAAATTAACATTAAATTTTTTAGAAAATTGACCATTTAATTTATCCATATCTGCAGAGCTTAGCTCTTTGTTTGTATAAACTATCCCTGTATAAGAGTTATTTAAAACTGCTAATTCTTTTTCTAAACCTTTTACTATCTCTGGGATAATATCTAATCTTTTCTTTTCACCAAGTAGTTTTACTAAATTAACAACTACAGCACTACCATTATCTAAAAATGATAATATAAGTTCTATTTTATTCTCAACAGAAATATCTGTTGAAGTTAAAATTGATACAAATTTTTCATCATTAAATGCTGACGCTATTGTTTTTAATTCATTATAAACCGTATTCAAACTGTCATTATCTCTTTGAGTCATCAAAGCTTTAATATATCTTTTTGCAACTAATTCAATCATTTTAAGCAACCTTTTTCAATATAATATTTGATAACTCTTCTTGAGTTAAATCTATATTTTCATTACTTAATAGTTGATCAAGTACACTTTGAACTACTTCTATTTTTACTTTTTTTGTTTCAAGTTCTGTTTTTTCATCAAAACTTTTAGACAGATTAGCTATATCTTTTTCCATAGCAACTTCAATTTTTCTTTTTATTGCTTCTATATCGTTGGTTGCAGATGATACTAGTTCATCAGCAATCTTTTTCGCATTTTCTATTTCTTGCTTAGCATCAATAACTTTTTTTTCTGATTCTTTTACCATATCTTGAACTTTATCTAATTCAGCTTGAATAGATTTTGTTCTATCAGTAAAAAATGTTTTTAATTTATCTGCTAATAAATAATATAAAATAGCAACGAAAATAAAGAAGTTAACTGTTCTTTCTAAAATGTCAGTTTGTACATTTGTATCATTAGCAAATAAAGCTAATGGAGATGCAACTAACATCATAAATAAAATTTTCTTCATTCTTCCTACCACCTTATATTGTGCTTAGCTTAGCTTTTAAGCCTTCTTTAAATAGAGGCAAGTTAGAAACTAATGATTTTTCTAAAGCAACTTTTTCATCTGCAAGTGTATTGATAAATTGTTCATACTTACTATCCATCATCACTTTTGCTTCTGAAAATTTTGTTTCTGCTAAATCAATAGCCTCTGCTTTAGCTTTTTCACGAATTGAAAAAGCTTCTTTCTTAGCTTGAGCAATAATACTATTAGCTTCCTCAAGCATACCTTCTACCTCTGCTGCATTGCTTTTAGAGTTTTCCAAATCTGTTTTAATTTGTAAATCTCTATCATCCATATGCTTAAATAAAGGCTTGTAAAGACAGCTATTTAGCCTTGCAAGTACTAATAAAAACACTAAAGCTGAACCAAGTAGCAATATTGGACTTATGTCTAACATCTATTTCTCCATACAATTTTTACAGTTTAGTTACACTAAAACTTGCGGGTATTGTATCGAAAGGAAACTATAATTTATATTAAAGAGGGTTATGATTTTTATTGATTTTGAAAATAATTCAGTATATTTTTTATATCATCTTGTGAGTTAATTTTTATTTTAAAGTAGTTTTTATCTACTTTCATTTCTAAATTTTTATCTTTAAGCTCTTTTTTTAAGCTTTCTAAAGGCTTGTAATCAATATTTGACTTGTTGTCTATTTTTTGTACAGTCTCTTGTGTGTTTTCTGTATTATCTTTAATTTTTTTTACAAGAATTTCTGTTTCTCTTACACTTAATTTTTGTCCAATTATTGAATCTACTACTAATTTTTGCTCATCTTCACTTAAACCAACAATCAATTTCGCATGCCCTAAAGTGATTTTTTCACTTCCTAACATTTTTTGGGTATAGTTACTTAATGTCAAAAGTCTTAGAATATTTGATATACTACTTCTACTTTTTGATACAATGTTCGCTAATTCCTCGTGGGTAATTTTATAATCATTTATTAATCCAGCATAAGAATATGCTACTTCTATAACATTAAGATCATCTCTTTGAATATTTTCAATTAAAGCTAACTCTCGTAGTTTTGTATTATCTACATCACATACAATAGCTTTAATAAGTGTAATTCCTGCTAGTTTTGTAGCTCTAAGTCTTCTTTCCCCTGCAATCAAAATATATTTATCTTCATCTCTTGTAACTGTTATTGGCTGCATTAAACCATTTTTTACTATAGAATCACTTAACTCTTTAAGTTTTTCTTCATTAAATATTTTTCTTGGTTGATAAGGATTTAAAATAATATTATCTACATGTAACTCTAATACATTATTTCTACTAATATCATTATTATTTTCGTAAGCTGTTTCAATTTCACCTAATAATTCACCTAATCCTCTACCTAATGCCATAAATATCCCTTTATCTCAAAATAGCTTTTGCAAGATTTGTGTACGCTTTTGTTCCAACTGATTTTTCATCATACAACATAATTGGTTTACCAAAACTAGGACTTTCTGCTAGTTTGATATTTCTTGGAATCACAACATAAGATTCATCATTTAGCTTAAATAACTTTGATTCAAAATGTTTTGCTAAATCTGAAAATACTTGTTTTGATAAATTATTTTGTGCACTATACATAGTTGGTAAAAAACCTTTTATCTCTAACTGTCTATTTATTGTTTGACGAATAAGTTTTACTGTATTTAAAAGTTGAGCTAACCCTTCAAGTGCAAAAAATTCACATTGTATTGGTATAAGAACAGAGGTTGCTGAACTTAATGTATTAATTGTAAGAGGTCCTAGAGCTGGTGGTGAATCAATAATAATAAAATCATAATCATTTTTTATAGGATCAATTTTTCTTTTCAGTACAAGTTCTCGATCTTTTGTATTTTTATAAAATTCTTTTTCAATTCCAACAAGTCCTATATTTGATGGGGCAACAAAAAGGTTCTCTATATCTTTTACATCTAAAACAATATCTTGTAAATCTTTTGTACCTAACATAACATGATATAAATTATACTCATAAGAATCCCTATGAAATCCAAGACTTGTTGTGGCATTTGACTGTGGGTCTGCATCTATTAAAAGAACTCTTTTCCCTTCAAGGGCTAATGCTGCACTTAAATTAACAGCAGTAGTAGTTTTGCCTACTCCACCCTTTTGGTTTGCGATTGTTATAACTTCCGTCATCTTAAACTAAATACCTTTTTATTATCAATAGTTATAGAGCCATCACTATTTAATACTGCTGTATCAAGTGAGACTTTTTTATCATTTATTGTTGTTTTATACACTTTACTTTTGTCAAATTCTATCAAAAACTTACTAAATATTTGCTTCCAAGATTTTTTTCTCTCTATTACTGTAAAGTACTCTTTCAAAAGTGTCTCTATATTAATCTTTATATCCAAAGAACTATACATATTCTCTACATCAATTAGATTAACTCCTATCCCACAATATATTAAATCACCTTTTAAATTTGTAATTGTACCACCTACTTTTGACTTATCTATGTAAAAATCATTTGGCCATTTTAACCAAATAGTTGAACCGTGTTTTTCTAAAATTTCTTTTAACAAATAGCTGAAGTATATAGAATAGGATTGAGGTAATAAGTCATTAGGAATATAACTTTTATCAATTACAAAGGAAAAAAAAAGGTTCCCAGCATTTCCAACCCATTGGTTATCTCTACTTCCTATCCCATTAGTTTGATTTTGTGTTACAACTGCAAGTGGATTTTTATATCCATTTTTAGTTATAAAATTTTGTAAATATTTATGTGTAGAGTCGATACTCTTAAGATATACTATCTCCAACTTCTAACCTCGCTCCTCTAATGTAATCAACAACATTCATCTCTTTTTTTGATTGTGGCTGAACATCCATTATTTTTAAAGTTCCTTTTTTACATCCTACAATAATAAATGTTTTTTCAATAGCAATAATTTGAGCTGGTGTATTAATTGTGTCTATCTCGAGTAATTTACAGTTTTTTA
>JAFGUR010000043.1 GCA_016938425.1 Fusobacteriaceae bacterium | reverse complement strand
ATAATTTAAAATTTATTTTTTTCTTGTATATATAGATTTATTTGACGTTAAAAAGGCGTTAATATTTCAAAAATACTTAACTTTTCATTGACATAAATGGCTAAAAGAGATATAAAAACTAAGTGATTTTAGCAGTAATAAACCTAAAAAAATTGTTTTTAAAAAATTTATATATATATTTTAGGAGGCTATATGAAATTGTCATCTTATCTCAACGAAAAATTTATTTTAGAAAATGTTGAGGGGAAAAATATGGAAGAAACTATTCATAATATTGTTTATGAAATAGGTGGATTAGACAAAAATATCAATTCAAGAGTTTCTTGTATTGAAAAAGGGTTGATTAAAAGAGAAAACGAAATTTCTACTGCAATTGGGAAGGGAATTGCTATACCTCATGCAAGGGTAGAAGATTATGATGATGTAACAGTTGTAATTGCTAAGTTAGCTAATCCTATTGATATTCAAGTTGAAGCATCACATTCTACAGATAGAGTTGATTTAATATTTATGATAATTGCAGGAAAAACAAAAAATAGAAGAATATTAAAATTAATGGCAAGTATATCGAAATTGGTTCAAAATAAAGATTTTCTTAAAAAAATTAGAGAAGAAAAAGATATCAATGATGTTATTAAATTAATAGAGAAGTATGAATTAGATATTAAAGATACTATTACGGCAGAAGATATAATGTGTTCTGAACTTGTTCCTGCGAAACTTACAGACACACTAGAAGAAATTGCTACTAGGCTTATTTTAGAAAATAGAGCAGGGTTACCTGTTGTTGATGAGGAAGCAAATTTTATTGGAGAAATAACAGAGAGAGAGTTAATAGAGTATGGGATGCCTAGATATACTTCTATTATGAATGATTTAAGTTTTATGACAGTTGGAGAACCTTTTGAAGAATATTTTAAAAATGAAAATAAAGTTACAGTAAAAGAATTGTATAGAAGTACAGCAGAAATTATTGATAGAAAGTCTTCTATAATGGAAATTAGTTTTAAAATGGTTTCTAACAAAAATACTAGACTTTATGTTGTCGAAAATGGTATGTATTTCGGGACTATTTTTAGATCAGATATTATTAAGAAAGTTTTACATATTTAAAAAGATTTAAGAATCATATATTTTAGGAGGTTTTTTTTTATGAAAGATACTATATTTTTAGTAGCTGGAATTATTGCATTTATTAGTGCATTCTATTTTATTATAACAGAAAAATTACCATCAACTTATGCAACAATGGGTGCAGGACTGTTGATGGCACTTATTGGAATATTAAATGAAGAAGATATGCTTGAGGCAATTTCAGGAAGATTAGAAGTAATTTTTCTATTGGTAGCAATGATGATTATTGTGTGGATTATTTCAGAGACAGGATTTTTTCAGTATTTTGCAATCAAAGTGGCTCAACTTGTTAGGGGTAATCCAGTAGCTTTAATTGCTATATTATCAGTAGTTACAGCAGTTTGTTCAGCATTTTTAGATAATGTTACTACGATATTACTTATGGCACCAGTATCAATTTTACTTGCTAGACAACTTGAACTTAATTCTTTTCCTTTTTTAATGGCAGAGGTTTTAGGAGCAAATATAGGTGGAACTGCAACATTAATTGGAGATCCAACACAATTAATTTTAGGGAATGAAGGGAATTTGAGTTTTAATGATTTTTTAGTTAACACAGCTCCTTTAGCAATTGTTGCATTGTGTGTAATGATTTTTACAGTATATGTATTATATAAAAAAGAATTAGTTGTAAGTAATGAGTTAAAAGCTAGAATTATGGAATTGGACCCATCAAGATCACTTAAAGATATAAAAACATTAAAAATAGCATTAACAGTATTTAGTTTTGTAATTCTAGGATTTATACTAAATAATTTTATCGATAAAGGCCTTGCAGTAATATCGTTAAGTGGAGCGATTCTTTTAATGATACTTACAAAGAAAAAACCTCATGACGCATTTAAAGCAGTTGAATGGGAAACATTATTTTTCTTTATTGGATTATTTATAATGGTAAAAGGTATGGAAAATATTAAAATTATTGATTTTGTAGGAAATAAGTTAATATCAATTACAGCAGGGAATTTCAAAATGGCATCGCTTTTAATTATATGGGTTTCAGCAGCTTTTGCTTCAATTTTAGGAAATGTTGCAACAGCCACTACTTTTTCACAAATTATCCACTTAATGGAACCACATTTTTCTGGATTTAATACACAAGTTTTATGGTGGTCATTATCATTTGGAGCTTGTTTAGGAGCAAATCTTACAATACTAGGAGCAGCCACAAATGTTGTTGCTGTATCAGTTGGAGAAAAATCAGGGATAAAAATTGGATTTGTTCAATTTATGAAATTTACTGCTATAGTTGTTCTTGAATGTTTAGTTTTAGCTAGTATTTATGTAACTGTTAGATATTTTTAGAGTTGCATAATTAAAAAAAATCTGTTATTATTTTATTGAACATGAGGTAACTCATGTTCTATTTTTTTATATTTATAGGAAGTTATAAATCTTAAGTAATTAAGTAAGAGATAGAAATGTGGTAGAGTTACCTTTCTTGTATAATAAGTGTTAGTTTTTTTTGCACAAATAGAATAAAATTATGAATTTAGGGGGGAGTTATTTTGAGTAAAGATAGATTTAAAGAAATTAAAAAAGTATTGTGGGTTATTTTATTTGCAAATATTTTTGTTGCATTACTTAAAATTGTAATTGGTAATAAAATTAAAAGTAGTTCTATGACTGCTGATGGATTTCATTCTTTAACTGATGGGACCTCAAATATTATTGGTATTATAGGAATTGGTTATGCACTAAAACCTAAAGATGAAGATCATCCTTATGGACATAAAAAGTTTGAAACTCTAGCAGGGCTTGGAATTGCGATGATGCTATTTTTTGTTTCAGTAGATATTATAAAAAATGCGTTTGGGAAGTTGATTAATCCAACACCTTCAAATGTTTCAATAGAAAGTATAATTGCTTTGGTTATAACACTAATAATAAATATATTTGTGACTACTTATGAAAATAAGAAAGGGAAAGAATTAAATTCTGATATTTTAATTGCAGATGCTTCACATACTAGAAGTGATATTTTTGTTTCAATTGGAGTATTAGGAACTCTTTTAGCATTAAAATTTGGTTTTCCTCCAATTATTGATCCTATTGTTTCACTTATAGTTGCAGCTTTAATTATTCATGCAGGGTATGAAATTTTTAGAGATACCTCTTCTATTTTAGTTGATAAATTTGTGGTAGATAATGATAAAATTTCTCAAATAATCAAAGATTTTCCTGAAGTAAAAAATATTCATAGAATTAGAAGTAGAGGAAGAGAGGATGACATGTTTTTGGATTTGCATGTTATGGTAGATGAAAATACCACTGTAAAAGAAGCTCATTTATTAGTTCATAAGATAGAAAGAAAAATTAAAGAAGAAATCAATGAAAATGCAGAAGTAATTATACATATTGAACCCTATGATGGAAGAAAATTTGATGAAGATTTGAAAAAAAGGATATAAAATTTTTAATATTTATGGGAACTATAAATATTAATTTAATAATTACGAGTTGAAAGGTGGCAGAGTCACCTTTCTTGTGTTTTAGGTAATTATAAAATTTAAGTAAATAAGCGCTAATATATAAAAGAAGATCTTTTCTTATTTAGTAAATACTTTTTCAAAAAAATCATAAATTTCTTTTAAAACTTATGAAAATAAGGTATAATTTAGAAAATAGAGAAATTTACCTAGGAGAGTGAACTATGAAAATTAGAACAGGGTTGTTTTTACACAATTTTTTTAGTATGTTTTTATTGTTAATTATTGGAATTGCTTTTAACAATATTCAGCCTTCGAATTTTATTGCTGGAACAGTTATAAGTTTTTTAGTAATTGTAATTTTATCAAACCTTGTTAAAAATTATTTTTTTTCAAGAATGGTAGAAAAGCCTTTAAATAAAATTAGTGAAGCTTTACAAGAAGTTGTTGATGGTAATTTGGAGTTTAGATTAGAAAACAACAATTCTAATAATGAAGTTGGGAAATTACAAAAAAATGTTAACAATGTTTTAGACAGATTAGAAGAAATTATTCTTAATATTAATAAAGTATCTTCTAAACTTGCTAAAAGTACTTTAGAATTAGATTATAATCTTCACAGTATAGTTAATTCAGAATCTTCATTAAGTATAAAGGAAGTTAATGAAAGTATGTCAATTATAGTTGGGAAGGTAACAGGACAAACAGCAGAAACACAAGAGATCTTTGCTTCTTTAACAGAAATTACACATATGATTAATTCTGTTACAGAAAAAATAAATAGCACGAAGTTAATGTCTAAGGAAACAACAGAATTAGCTAAATTAGGTGGGAATAAAGTATCTGAAAGTTTAAAAGGAATTATTGATATTCAAAATACTGTTAAAAATATTGAAGAAAAAGCTCATACTTTAGGAGAAAGTTCTTCAAAAGTAGGCCAAATTGTTGGTCTTATAAATGGAATTTCTGAACAAACAAACCTTTTAGCTTTAAATGCTGCTATAGAAGCGGCAAGAGCAGGAGAAGCAGGTAAAGGATTTGCTGTTGTTGCTGATGAAGTTAGAAAATTGGCTGAAAATTCTAAAAGCGCTACTCAAGAGATTTCAAGATTAATAAATCTTATTCAGGTAGAAGTATTTGAAGTTATATCAGCAGTTAACATTGGATATGAAAAATCTAAACATGGAACAATATTAGCACAAGAAACTTTTGAAAATATTGAAAGCATAATAAAAAATGTTGAGATAACTGATGAAAGATTAGAAGAAGTAAGTGTTGTAATAGAAGAGCAAGCTTCAGCAACAAATGAAGTAAATAATACTATGGAAACTATTGCAAATAATAGTACAGAAATTAACCATGTTTCTGTTCAACATAATGAAGCTTTAGAAGCTGTTTCTGAAAACTTAAATAATGGTTTAGAGCATTTGAAAGGTATTACGATTATTTCTGATGCTTTAAATAATTTAGTTAATATATTTGAAGTTGATAAAAATAAAGAAGTTAAAGAGATTGTAGCTATTCCATGGAAAAGTAAATATGATTTAAAAATTAATTCTATTGATAGTCAGCATAAAAAATTAGTTGATTTAATGAATGAGCTTAACAATGCAATGTTAAATGGAAAAAGTAAAGATGTAATTTCTAAAATTCTAGATGGTCTTGTTGATTATACTGTTTTTCACTTTGATTTTGAAGAAAAGTTATTAGAAAATAATAAATATGAAGACATAGTTAATCATAAAAAAATTCATGTAAACTTTGTAAACACTATTAAAGAGTTTAAAAATGATTTTGAAAGTGGAAATAAGGAAATGTCAAAAGAAGTTATGGATTTCCTAAAAAAATGGTTAATTGACCATATTATGGGAACTGATAGAAAGTATACTCCATTATTATTAAAAAATAAAGTGAATTAACTAGGTGATTTTGCCTAGTTTTTTTATACTTATAGAAAATTATAATTTTAAGGGAATAAGTAGGGCTTGTTGAAAAATACAAAACAATTGATTTTAAAAGATTTTAACCAGTAAGCTCTAATTATGATTATAGCTAGTTGCAAAACTAAAAAAATATATGTACACAGTTAAAAATAATATAGATAAGATTTTTATTGGTTTTAATGAGACTTAGGTTTTTAAGTCTTTAGTCGAATTATGGAGTGGCAAGGATACTTCCTTGCTGTGGGTTCGGGCGCCGCCCCGACTCCCCTTCTCTTTCCCCACCGAAGGTGGGGGGATTATATAAAAAACGCAATTTTTTATATAAGTAAAATAAAGGTGTTGAAGTTTTGCAACCAACTAATTATGATTAAAATAGGAGGTTTATATGAAAAAAATGAATGCATTGAAAGCAGCTTTCCCATTTACTATCCCAATCTTTGCAGGGTTTGTCTTTTTAGGAATTTCTTACGGAATTTTTATGAATAAACTAGGTTTTTCATTTTGGTATCCAACTTTTATGGCAATGTTCATATTTGCAGGGTCTATGGAGTTTATTGCAGGTAATTTATTATTACTACCATTCAACCCATTAAATGCTTTTGTGCTGGCTTTAATTATTAATGCAAGGCATATTTTTTATGGGATATCTATGTTAAAACCCTTTGAGAATAGTGGTAAAAAGAAATTTTTTCTTATATATGGAATGTGTGATGAATCTTTTTCAATAAATTTTTCAGTTAAAGCTCCAGAAAATGTTGATAAACATTGGTTTATGTTTTTTATAACTGTGTTAAACTATTTATATTGGGTTCTTGGTTCTTTTTTAGGAGGAGTGCTAGGAAATTTTATTAAATTTAATACAAAAGGAATAGAATTTGTTATGACAGCCTTATTTGTAGTTATTTTTTTAGAGCAATGGAAAAATAAAGAAGGAAATATATCTTCGATAGTAGGGATTGTAGTCTCAGCAATTTGCTTAATATTTTTAAAGGAAAAAGTTTTTATAATACCTTCTATGATAATTATTCTTATTTTTCTATCAATAATGAGAAAAAAATTAGAAAACAGAAGGCATATAGAGGAGGAATTAGTATAATGACAACAATACAATCAATTTTTACAATAGGAGCAGTTACTATTGGAACAATTATAACAAGATTTTTGTCATTTTTAATTTTTCCTTCAAATAAAAAAACTCCTGATTATATTTTATATTTGGGGAAATTTTTACCTTTTGCAACAACAGGAATGATTGTTGTTTATTGCTTAAAGTCAGCAATTGTATTAACTTTTCCGTATATGATTCCAGAAATATTGTCAATAATATTAATAGTATTAATACATAAATGGAAAAATAATATGCTTTACTCAATAATTGGAGGAACAATTTGTTATATGTTTTTAGTACAAAAAATTTTTATTAGATAGAGGAGAACTTGAAAATATGAAATATAAACTTTTATTATTTGATGCAGATGAAACACTTTTTAATTTTGAAGAATCAGAAAAATTTGCTTTTTCAAAAACTTTTTTAGAGTTTAATTTAGAATATAATGAAAATAAGCATTTGAAGCTTTATAAAAAGATTAATGGAGAGTTATGGTTAAAGCTAGAGAAAGAGGAAATTGAATTGGAAGAACTTAAAAAATCTAGATTTAAATTTTTCTTTGAAGAACTAGGGATTAAAATTGATTATGAAAAATTTAATAATTCATATATGGAGAATTTAGGAAACTCCTCAATTTTACTTGATGATACATTAAGTTTGCTAGGAGAAATAGATAAAAAATATAAAATGGCAATTATTACTAATGGCTTTACAAATATTCAAAGTAACAGAATTAAAAAATCTGAGATTGCACATTTTTTTGATGATATTTTTATATCGGAGGAAATAGGTTTTTCAAAACCCGAACCAGAAATATTTGAATATAGTGTGAAAAAGCTAGGAGATTTTGAAAAAAATGAGATATTGATGATTGGAGATAATTTGGTGGCAGATATAATGGGTGGAATAAACTTTGGAGTAGATACTTGTTGGGTTAACCTTAAAAATAAAGAAAACAATAAAGAAATAGTTCCAAAGTATGAAATTAATAATTTACTTGAATTGTTAGAAGTATTAAATTAAAAATTAAATTAGCTAGTTGCAAAATTAAATAGAAAGGAGTAATTAGAATGACGACACCTATAATTGAAAGTCAAAGAATTTTACTAAGACCACTTTCTGTTGAAGATGCTGAAACTATTTTTAGAAATTGGACTTCTGACGAAGAAGTTGCTAAATATATGAGATGGGATTTGCATGAAAAGGTAGAAGAAACAAAAGAATGGTTGAAGATGGAAGAAGAAAATATTTTAAGAGAAGATAACTATACATGGGGTTTTGTATTGAAAGAAACTAATGAACTTATTGGTTCTGGAGGAATATTTTTTAATGATACTCATGGATGTTTTGAATTGGGATACAATATAATGAAAAAATATTGGGGTAAGGGTCTTGTAACAGAAGCTAGTAGAGAGATTTTAAAATTTGGTGAAAGAGAAATAAACATTAAAAAATTCTTTTCTGCTCATGCAATAGAGAATATTGGGTCCAAAAGAGTTATTGAAAAGTTGGGATTTAAATATTTAAAAGATGGTGAATATGAAAGCTTTAGTGGGAAGAAAAAATATGTGACGAGAGACTATATATTGGAAGTTTGATTGAAAGTCAAATTAAGCGAGTAGGTACTCGCTTTTATCTTTATTACAAACTATAATATTTTTATAAATATAATAATAATTTATTCTTTCTATATTTACTTGGTGCTACTCCAATTGTCTTTTTAAAAACTCTAATAAAATAGGAAATATCTTTAAACCCACAGTCATATGCAATATCAGTAATTGATAAATTTGTATAAAGTAACAAATTGGCTGATTTATAAATTCTGTAATTATTAAGATAGTTAGAAAAATTTGTTTCAAATCTTT
>JAFGUR010000042.1 GCA_016938425.1 Fusobacteriaceae bacterium | reverse complement strand
TTCATAGTTAAAATACAAGAACTAACTACTAATTCTATCACCTTAATAAAAAAATTATCTTTAAAAGACTTTGATAAAAATAAGGCTTCTACAATAATTTTTATTATTAATACCACAAATATAATAACAAACATTCTTTTTATTAGTTCTATAACTTTACTGCTAAAAGATATTAGTTTTAACTTTATTTTTACTTCATCTAATCTTTCATAATTTTTAAATTTTTCTATTTTTTCTTCTTGCTCTTGCTGTAATTCTTCTCCCTTCTCTTTTTGTTCTTGTTGCAACCTTTCATCTAAAAGATACTTTTTATAATCAATTATATCTTCATATTTTAATTTTTCTAATTTTTGATTATATTCATTTAGTTTTCTTAAACCAGTAATAAAATAAAAAATTCCACCTTCATAATTATTACTTATATCATATTTATTTATAGTCCATTCTAAAACTCCATATTTTACTTTACTTTCTAATATATTTCCTTCATTAGCAATATATTTAAATTTATTAAACGGCTTATTAATAAAAGGCCATACATCTTTAGTTATAGGTTTTTTCCTTTGTTTTGTAGAGCCTAAAAGCATAAAAATCCCTAATATGAATGCTGTAAAAAATATTGCTATTTTCCCATCTGTCGTTTTCATTAATGTCATTATTAAATTTTTTATATCACTTAATAGATTATTATTGTCTTTATAATTTGACAGCACTATTCCTATTTTATTTTTAAAATTAAAAGTATTATTTAGTTTTAAATATATAACACAAATCAAGAAAAACACTAATATTCTAGAACTTAAATTCTTTATTAAAAATTTTCTATAATTTTTTTTATTACTATTTTTTTGAACCTCTACTAATTCATTTTTTATTTCGAAATAATTCATTTTCTCTCCCCTTTTAACTTTGCCAAAATTAATCTCGCTTAATATATTAACATGATTTTTTTAAAAAATATAGTTAAATTCAAGAAAAGTGGCCCTGTTACATTTCGATTCGTACTTATTACATTAAAATTTATAGTTTACTATAAAGTACAAAAAAATAGAGACTTACGTTCAAGTCTCTACTTCATATCTATTATTTACTAAAAGCCTTCAAATTTTCTTCTAATTTTGCTAACTTATCTAAATATTCTGCTTCTATTTTTCTCTCTCTATCCAAAATATGTGCTGGTGCTTTAGATGTAAATCTTTCATCTGCAAGTTTATTTTGAACTTTTTCAAGGTCTTTTTTAATTTTCTCAATTTGAGGTTTAATTTTAGCAATTTCTGCCTCAACATCTAATAAATCAGCTAAAGGAACATAAACTTCTGTTTTATTAGCTACTCTAAATCCTGCTCCTTCTGGCTTTACAAGTTCTGAACCAAATTCTAAGTTTTCTGCTTTAACTAAAGATTTTAAGAACTCTTTGTTACCAGTAATAGTTTCTAATTCTGTTTCATCTTCTGTTTTTAATACTAAAGTAATTGGTTTTGCTGGTGAAACATTCATCTCTGCTCTTATATTTCTTACAGCACCTACGAGTTCTTGTAAATAAGCAAAAGAGTTTTCTGATACTAAATCAACCTCTTTTTCATTATATATTGGGAATTCACTTAACATAATAGTTTCCCCATTAGCTCCTAGTTTTTGCCAAATTTCTTCTGTCATAAATGGCATAAATGGATGTAAAAGTTTTAATCCTTTTTCTAATATATTCCATAAAACATATTGAGCTGTTTGCTTATTTTTAATATCTTCTGAATTATATAATCTAGTTTTAGCAATTTCAACATACCAATCACAGAAATCTCCTCTTAGGAATTCATAGATTGCTTTTGCTCCATCATCTAAAGCTTGGTTAGATAATTTATTATTAACTGTTTCAATTGTTTGATTTAATCTAGAATAAATCCATTTATCAACTAATTGGAATTCTAAGTCTTCTACCTTTATAGCTTTAACATCAAATCCTTCTAAATTCATAAGAACAAATCTAGAAACATTCCAAATTTTATTTGCAAAATTTCTTCCCATTTCTATTAATTTTTCAGAGAAATGAACATCTTGACCTTGAGAGGTATTATAAAGCATTGTAAATCTTATTGCATCTGCTCCATAAGTTTCTATAAGGTCTAATGGATCAGGAGAATTTCCTAATGATTTAGACATTTTTCTTCCTAATTCATCCCTAACAATTCCGTGTAAGTAAACTGTTTTAAAAGGAATTTCTTTCATTTCATACATACCCATCATTACCATTCTTGCAATCCAGAAAAATAAAATATCTGCTCCTGTTACAATTACTGAAGTTGGATAAAATGCTTCAAGCTCTTTTGTTTTTTCAGGCCATCCCATTGTACTAAATGGCCATAATGCTGATGAAAACCATGTGTCTAAAACATCTGTCTCTTGAGTCAATTCCACTTCTTTTCCATAATGTTTTAAAGCTTGTTCTTTTGCATCTTCTAAATTTTTAGCAACAAATAAATGATTATCTGGTCCATAATATGCTGGTATTCTATGTCCCCACCAAATTTGTCTTGAAATACACCAATCTCTTATATTATCTAACCAGTTATAATATACTTTTTCCCATCTTTTTGGTTTTATTTCAATTTGTCCATTTCTTACAACTTCCAAAGCTTTTTCTGCTAAAGGTTTCATTTTTACAAACCATTGTTTTGATACTCTAGGCTCTACAACTGTATCACATCTGTAACATTCACCAACTGCATGATTATGTTCTTTTATTTTTCCTAATAGCCCTAAATCTTCTAAATCTTTTAATATTACTTTTCTTGCTTCAAATCTATCTAATCCAGCATATTTCCCACCAATTTCATTAATTTTAGCATCTGGAGTAAATACATTTAATATTTCAAGTCCTGTTCTTCCTGCAACTTCAAAGTCATTAGGATCATGAGCTGGAGTCATTTTTACTACTCCTGTTCCAAATTCCATATCAACATATTCATCTGCAACTATTGGTATTAATCTATTCATTAATGGTAATACTACATTTTTTCCTACAAAATTTTTATATCTGTCATCATTAGGATTTACGGCAACTCCTGTATCTCCTAACATTGTTTCTGGTCTTGTTGTTGCAACTATTAAAAACTCTTCTGTCCCTTCAACTTGATATTTAATTTCCCAAATTTTTCCAGATTTATCTTTATGTTCAACTTCATCATCTGCTAAAGCTGTTCCACATCTTGGACACCAATTTACCATATATTCTCCTTGGTAAATTAATCCATCATTATAAAGTTTTATAAATATATCTTTAACAGCTTCTGACAAACCTTCATC
The DNA here is from genome assembly GCA_016938425.1 of Fusobacteriaceae bacterium. GTDB lineage: Bacteria > Fusobacteriota > Fusobacteriia > Fusobacteriales > Fusobacteriaceae > JAFGUR01. Next base: position 3,647 of record JAFGUR010000042.1, on the reverse strand, counting down.
CATTGTAAATCTTTCTCTATCCCAATCCAATGAGGCACCTAATTTACGAAGTTGTTTTGTTATAATTCCACCATGTTCTTCTTTCCATTTCCATGTTTCATTAATAAATTTTTCTCTTCCAAGGTCTTCTTTTGTTAATCCTTGGTCAGCTAATTTTCTTTCTACTTTATTTTGAGTAGCAATTCCTGCATGGTCTGTCCCTGGCATCCATAAAGTATTTTTTCCTTGCATTCTATTCCATCTAATTAATGTATCTTGAATAGAGTTATTAAGAACATGCCCCATATGTAAAATCCCTGTTACATTTGGAGGTGGTATTACTATACTATAACTCTCTTTCCCTTCTTCTACCTTTGCAGCAAAATATTTATTCTCTTCCCAAACTTTATACCACTTATCTTCAATTTCTTTTGGCGAATATGTCTTATTCAGTTCGCTCATAGCTAATCCTCCTATATATTATGTTATATTTTCTTCTATGTTACACAATTAAACAAAAAAATAAGCCGAAATAATTCGGCTTTAATCACTAAATTTATTGGTTTGATTAAAAGTCAAAATTATCGCCAGAAAATTATATAGTTTTTAATCTTCTTCTGACTTCTACTAATCTCAACATTTTTAACCTCCTAAAACTTTTTTATAGAATACCAAACTTTAAGCTTTTTGTCAAGTTACACTTGTTTTCTTATAATAAATGTAAATATCAAAGCCATTAAAATAGATGGTAAAATGAATCCAAATCCTAACCCAGACAAAGGTACTTTATTATATAAATTTTGAATAAATTCTACTTTATACCCCAAGAATCCCATAGCATCTACTAATCCTATTAATCCTGCACCTAAGGCTCCTCCAATATAAGTTCCTTTTACTTTAAATATATTTGAGAAACAATTTAAAACAATAAGTACTATCGCTATTGGATACATTAATAATAATGGTGCAATGGCTATTTTTATTATTTTATCTACACCTAATACCGAAATAAATAAACTTATTATTGATGAGACTATTACAACTACTTCATATTTAATTTTTATATGTTTTTCAAAAAAATTTCCTGCTGTTGCTGCTAGTCCCACTGAAGTAGTTAAACATGCGCTAGCAACTAATAATCCTAACACAACTTTACCATAATTTCCTAAAGTTAACATTGCAATACCACTTAACAGTGCTGTTCTTCCTATTTCCTTCCCTGCGTAAACTGATCCTGATTTAGCTCCTACATACATTAGTCCACCATATATAATAGCTAATAAAAAACCTGCAATTAAAGATGTCCATAAAATAGCTTTACCTTCTTCGTGTTTTTTAAATCCTTTTAATTTTATTGCATCAATTGCAACTACTCCCATAATAATAGCTCCTATGGCATCCATAGTTTGATATCCCTCTGAAAAGCCTTTAAAATATGGATTATCTACTATTACAGTTGTATCTACATGTCCAAAATCCTTAAATATTCCTACTCCTATAATAAGTGCTACTGTTCCTAAGATTACTGGCGTTAAAAATTCTCCCAATCTATCCATCATTTTAGATGGTTTTATTGCTAAAAATATTGTTAGTCCAAAGTAAATTATTCCAAAAATCCATGTTCCCATTGTTCCATTTTTACCAAAAAAAGGCTCAATTGCCATTTCATAAGTAACTGCTCCTGTTCTAGGCATTGCAAAAAGAGGGCCTATAGCCAAAATTATCAAAATATTGAAAATATAGCTAAAAGGTTTTGAAACTTTTTCTCCAAATTTAAATGCTGATCCTTCCGTTTTTGTTAATGCATAAATGGCTAAAAACGTTAATCCTACTCCTGTTGTTAAAAATCCTAAAAGAGAAGTCATCCAGTTTTCTCCCATCATTATTCCTAACGTTGGTGGAAAAATTAAATTCCCTGCTCCAAAAAACATAGAAAATAGTGCAAATCCTAATATTAAATATTCTTTTTTCTTCATTCCTACTCTCCTACATAAAATTTTCATTCAAAATAGGATATCAGAACTTTTGATATTCTGTCAACACTTAATTTATTCAATATATATAAGCATAAATTGTATATATAAAACAGGTTAATTATTTTGAATTTTGTTTTTCAAAAATATCATCATCTGTCTTAACATCATTTCCAACTGAAAACAATGTCCAACCTAGTCCCATAAAAAAAATACCTAACATAAAAACTATAAATCCATATGTATATAATATACCCATTATCCCTTTATAAGGAACTTTTCTTATCGGTTCTATTAAATAAGTATCTTTTTCTAAATTATATCCTTCCTTCTTAAAAATATATTTAGCTTGTTCAGATATTTTATTTTTACCTAAATAAGCATCAAACTTCACTTTCCCAACTCTACTAAAGTCGACTTTTTTTTCTCTTTTACCATCAACAAAAATATCACTATACTGCCCTGCAATTAAAATTATATATTTAATATTTTCTTGAGTTCTTAAAGGAATATAAAATTGCTGCTCTTGTTCATTTTTAGCGTTTTTTATAACAATTTTTTTGCTAAAATTTAGCTCACTATCTATTGTAAAATAATTTAAAGATGACTCCTTCCCTTCACTTAATAGAGTTTTTTCCAAACTAGAAACATCTATATTCCTATTAGTAAATAGAAAAAAAACCATTACGCCTAATAAAAATATTCCTATTATACCAAAAAAGAAGCCTAAAGTTTTATATGCTTTTGCACCCAAGTCATTTATCCATATGATTTTTTCTTTAAATAAATACTCTAAGATGAATGTTATCACTAAACTTAATGCTATTGGTTCAAATATAGTAAGCAATAATTCATCATAATAACCCATACTGTGTTCTATTTGAATAGAAAGTAATTTATATAACCCAAAATAATATATTTTTTCCATAAATATATATGGAGATATTAAAATTAAAACTATAAATTCAATCAAAAAAAATCTTTGATTATTCATTATTCTTTCTCCTTCTAGAAAATATTTGAATTTTCTTTATTTCAAAATTTTAACATATCGCCAAGTATAATTATAATTTTTGATCTATATTAAAACTTTATAAATTTTAGACATTCAACTTCATACAAAAAATTATTTCTTTATCTAAATTTTAGAGTATATTTTCTTCAACTTTTTCATCATTTTATAACTTAAAATTCCCAAAAATATTAAATATATGCCTATCACTATTAAAAATGGAATATAATCATAAATTAATCCTATCCCTTTAGAAGATAGTTTTCTTAGGGGGTCAATAACAGAGACTTCATCAGATAACTTATAACCTTCTTTTTCAAGTCTATCTCTTAAGCTCTTTGATAAATTATTTTTATTTATGTAAGTGTCTAATTCAATAGTAGTATTAGTACTTAAGTCTATTTTCTTCTTAGCTCCCTTTAAATAAACTGTCAACTCTTGGGGTTTAGAAGTCTTTATTAAATATTTAATTGATTCTTCACCATTTATAACAAGAGGTATGTAATATTCTAAAGTTCTTCCTCCTGTTCTTATACTCGATATTTTTTCTAACTTTCCTTGTTCTTTTCCAATAATTATTATTTGGTCTTGAAGTAATTCTCCTTTTAATCTTATAATATCAATATCATTATTAATTGCTATATTAGGATCTTGAGTATTTATAATTTTTAAAAAAAATGCTG
>JAFGUR010000041.1 GCA_016938425.1 Fusobacteriaceae bacterium | reverse complement strand
TACCCTTTTTTTAACGATATTATGATAAAACGAGGGTCGATATAGGAATCGACCCCTACAATATCAAATAAAATAATGATAGGGGTTTAAAATCTTGAATCCCTATTTTTTATATTGATAAAAGGGTTCTTACGTGATAAAATTAAACAAAAGTTATAGAAGTTAATTAGAAAATGTTTAGAAAGGGAAGAAGATGATTTTACTTACAGGTGCCAACGGGCAATTGGGGACTGACTTTAAAAAATTACTTGATATGAAAAACATTTCATATATAGCTACAGACTTTATAAATTTGGATATTACAAATATGGATGCTGTAAGAAATTTTGTTAAAGATAGAGAAGTTTCACATATCATTAACTGTGCTGCTTATAATAATGTAGACAAAGCAGAAGAAGAAAAAGAAAAAGAACTTTGTTATAAGCTTAATACAGAAGCTCAAAAAAACTTAGCAATAGCAGCTAAGGAAATAGGAGCTATTTTTGTGACTTATTCTACAGATTTTGTATTTGGAGGAGAAAAACACACCCCTTACACCGAAGAAGATAAGGTAAATCCTCTGTGCATATATGCAGAAAGCAAAGCTAAAGGAGAAACGGAAGTTTTGGGAACTTACGATAAAGTTTTTGTAATAAGAACTTCATGGGTATTTGGAATGGGAAATAATAATTTTAATAAGCAAGTTATAAATTGGGCAAAAACAAAAAATGAACTTAATATAGTAGATGACCAAGTGTCAAGCCCTACTTATTCATGGGATTTGGCGGAATATTCATGGGATTTGATAAATAGTAATCAGTTTGGATTGTATCAGCTTTCTAATGACGGAGAGTGCAGTAAATATGAGCAGGCAAAATATGTTTTAGAGGCCATAGGATGGCAAGGGAAACTGGGGACGGCTAAAACAGTGGATTTTAATTTACCTGCAAAAAGAGCAGCTTACAGTAAAATTTCTTCGGAAAAAGCCGAAAAAATTATAGGAAGAAAAATGCCGAGTTGGCAAAGTGGAATTGATAGATTTTTGAAAGAATATCTAATATAAAAATTGGACACAAAATACACAAAGTTTTTATAAAAAAGAACACAGAGAGAAATACAGGTGATATTTAGAGCTTTAATATTTGGAGGAATTAAATGATTTCTAATATAGAAGAATTAGGAAATAAAATTCTAGGTTTGGCTATTAAAGTTCATAGAGAATTAGGACCTGGATTGTTAGAAAGTACTTATGAAAAATGTTTATGCTATGAATTTGAAAAGAATAATATAAGATTTATGAATCAAGTTTATTTGGATATTATTTATGATAATAATTTAAAAATTGAAAAGGCATATAGAATTGATATTTTAGTAGAAGATTCAATTATCTTAGAACTAAAATCAGTTGAATCTTTTACAAAAATACATGAAGCACAACTTTTGACCTATTTAAAATTATCAAATAAACATTTGGGATATT
>JAFGUR010000040.1 GCA_016938425.1 Fusobacteriaceae bacterium | reverse complement strand
TTTATAAAAATCTTTTCCCAAGGAGTTAATATTTCCATTGATTAAAATGATATTTGGATTTAAAAGATTAATTGTAGGCAAAATTACAGAAGATAATTTATTAATAAGTTCATCAACTAAAAGTTCGCATTGAGGATTTTTATTGTTAAATTCATTTTTTAAATCATTGAAATCTTTTATATTTAGGGAATATTTAGTGTTTGCTAAATTTATAATGTTTTCATTAGATAAAAAAGATTCTAAACATCCTGTTTTTCCACAAGAACAAGGAGTATTTTCTTCGCTTACTTTAATATGACCAATTTCCCCTGCAAAATGTTGAGAACCACTGTAAATTTTTTTATCAATTATTATGCCTGCGCCGATTCCATCATTTATATTTATTAAAATGAAATTATTTTCTCCTTTAGCCGCACCGTGTTCGAGTTCTCCTAAAGCCATTAGGCGAACATCATTATCTAAAGAGAAAGGATAGTGATATTTTTTTGTCAAAAAACCTTTTAAATTAAAATTTCTCCAACTATAATGAGGAGAAAAGATGGAAGTTCCTTTATCTGAGTCAACAACACCGTTTAAAGCAATACCAACGCCAAGAATGTTAGAGTTCATTTTTTTAAAACTCTCTATATGTATATCGATTATATTGAGAATAGAGTTTTTAGAAAAATCTAAAATTTTAGTTTCTAAAGTTGAGATAACCTCTCCAATGTAATTTGTAAAAAATGAAATTATATGTTTAGGAGCAAGATAGAAGCCTATAAAATAACCAGCTTCTTTATTTATTTTTAAAGAAATAGAGGGACGTCCTAAGGTATTTTCAGAAAGTTCTCCTTCAAATAAAATACCTTTTTCTATTAGTTCTTTAGTGATTTTAGTTATGCTTGCAGGAGTTAATTTGGTAATTTTTGAAATATCAGCTCTAGAAACACCGGGATTATTTCTTAGTATTTTTATAATGTTATAGATGTTAATTTTTTTTATTAAATTAGTATTTCCTTTAACCATAATTTAATCTCCTTTTTTAAAGCATTGTATCATATAAAGACATAATGTTCAAATATATTTTGAAAAATAATTAACAAAGTTAATTAAAAAAATAAAAGGAAATTTAAGTTAAGGCTAGAAAAACTAATTAGAAATAGTCTCAAAATGTTGGAAAAAATTTTTTTAATAATTTATATATTATCAAAAACCAACAAAAAGTATTTATTTTATACAAAAACAACTTAAAAAAAACAAAAAATAAAAAGTTAAGTTGACAAAGTTTTAAAATAGAGATATACTTGATTAGTTAACAGCGTTAACAATAAAAACATGTAGCGGAGGGAAAGATGACAAAAATTTCAAAAAATTTAATGTTAGGAATGGTATTGGTATCTTTAGTAGCATGTGGTGGTAAAAAAGAAGCTGCAAGTGGAGGAGCAGATTCTTCAGCAAAAGCTAGTGAAGAGGCAAAATCAGCAAAAATTGGAGTAACAATTTACAAATATGATGATAACTTCATGGCAATTGTTAGAAAAAATATGGAAGAAATTGGTCAAAGTATGGGATTAGAATTGAATTTAGCAGATTCTCAAAATACTCAAGCAACACAAAATGATCAAGTTGATGTATTTTTATCTAAAAACATGGATGCTTATGCAATTAACTTAGTTGACCCAGCAGCAGCAAAAACAATTATAGACAAAGTAAAAGCTCAAGGAAAACCTATAGTGTTCTTTAATAAAGAACCTGATGCAGCAACGATGGCAAGCTATGATAAAGCTTATTATGTTGGAACTGACTCAAAAGAATCAGGAGTTATTCAAGGACAATTAATAGCAGATGAGTGGGCAGCAAATAAAGGTTGGGACCTAAATGGAGATGGAAAAATTCAATATGTTTTATTAAAAGGAGAACCTGGACATCCAGATGCTGAAGCAAGAACTGAATGGGTTGTAAAAACTTTAAATGAAAAAGGAATTCAAACTCAAGAGTTACAAAAAGATACAGCAATGTGGGATACTGCTCAAGCAAAAGATAAAATGGATGCATGGATATCAGGACCAAACAAAGATAAAAT
>JAFGUR010000039.1 GCA_016938425.1 Fusobacteriaceae bacterium | reverse complement strand
GAAGATAGATTTTAACTATAGTTAAAATAAAAAAACAAAAAACCAACTTAGAAGAATTTCTATTTACACAAAAAAGATTACAGGCTCTTTTAATTCTAAACTTAATACGACTCCAACAACTCTAATTTCCCATCAATCTCTATTTCTATGTTACTTGGAATAAACCAAGTATCTCCTTTTGAAATAAAATATTCCTTCCCATTAGAAATGAATTTTCCATTTCCATCTAATATTGATAAAACAGTAAATGAATCACTTATATTTTTCTTAAAGTTTCCATTTATTTTTACTTTATTAACTGTAAAATACTCTGTTTTTACTAAATGTTGTTTTTCTCCATTTTTTATTTCTATGATTTCTCTGTTTTCTTCTTTTGAAATCTGTGGTTCTTCATTAAAATTAATTACTTCAGAAGCCTTTTCTAAATGTAAGGGTCTTAGTTGTCCATCAACTTTTCTATCAAAATCATAAATTCTATAAGTTGTATCTGAATTTTGTTGTACTTCACAGATTACAACAGAACCCTCAAGGGTTGCATGAACTAATCCTGGATTAACATTTATGAAATCTCCCTTTTTTACAACAATTTCATTAAATAAATTTGAAAAATCTTTATTATTTACTTTTTCCATAAAAATTTCTTTGGTTATTTCTTTTTTTAATCCCATGATTAATTTTGCATTTTCAGAAGCATCCATAATATACCAACATTCTGATTTCCCAAATTCTTTTTCAACTTCTAAAGCATATTTATCACTAGGATGAACTTGAACAGATAGCTTGTCATTAACATCTAAGTATTTTATTAATAAAGGAAACTTATTTTGATATTTCTTATATACTTCTTCACCAACAAGTTTTTCCTTGTATTCAAGCAGTAAGCTTTCTAAACTTCTACCTTTCAATTTTCCATTTTCAACAACACTCATTCCATTAGGATGACATGAAACTTCCCAACTTTCTCCTATATCAGTATTTTGAGGAAGGTTCATATTTAGAAGACTTTCTAATTTTCTGCCTCCCCAAATTTTTTCTTTAAATACTTTTTCAAATTTTAAAGGATACAACATAATAAACTCCTTATTTTAAAGATTTTAATCCTAAAGCTAAAGCACCACAAAGACCAGCATTATCTCCAAGTAAAGGAGGAACTATATATAAATCTATATCTTCTAAAATTTCTTTTTTATTGATATATCCTGCTAGATTTTTAATAACTTCTTCCCTAATCATTGGAAATAGGTGTTTTTGATTCATTACTCCACCACCAACAATAATTTTTTCTGGTGATAAAATCAAAACAAAATTAGCAATAGCTTGAGCTAGATAAAAAGCTTCCATTTCCCAAACTTCTTTAATTTCTTCTAACTCATGTCCTTTTTTACCCCATCTTTCTTCAATGGCAGGACCAGAAGCCATTCCTTCTAAGCAGTCTTTGTGATATGGGCATTTTCCTATATAACTATCTTTTTCATGTCTTTTTACCATAATATGTCCCATCTCTGGGTGAAGAAGCCCATGAACCATTTTACCTTCTACCATTGCACCTGCACCAATACCAGTTCCAACAGTAATGTATACTGATGAATTAAGGTTCTTAGCAGCTCCCCAAGTAGCTTCTCCTAAAACAGCTCCATTGACATCAGTATCAAAGCCCATAGGAATATCAAAATATTTTTTTAACTCTCCAATGATGTTATAATTAGCCCATTTCAACTTTGGAGTAGTTGTTATATATCCGTAAGTTTCTGAGTTTTCATTGGGGTCTATAGGTCCAAAACACCCAACACCTAAAGCTTCAATATTTTTGCCTTTAAAAAATTCAATTACTTTAGCCATTGTAACACTTGGTTCTTCAGTAGGAATAGACAGTCTTTCAAGAATTTCTCCATTTTCATTTCCAATTCCTAAAACAAATTTTGTTCCACCTGCTTCTATTGCTCCTATTTTCATTTATTCACAACCTTTCTTTATTAAGAATGTTTTAAATTCATAAGGTTTCAATACAGTAACTCTTTCATCAACAGTTATTTCATCTAATTTTACAGATTTAAAAGTTTCAAGATTTAAAAGTTTTAACTCATTTTTTAAGTAAGGATTAAATACTCTAACTATGTATTCATTAGTATTTTCAGCTTTCTTAAAAGCACTCATAATTAAATTTTCATTGTTTATTTCAAATAAACTATACTCTTTAGGTAAAGTTTTTTCTTCATCTCTATGAGAAAAAATAAGTCTTCCATTTAAAAATTCAGAAAATTGATACAAAGTAAATGGACTTAAATATTCTTTAGAAATTTTTGCTATATTTTCTTTTTCAAATTCATTTTCAAAAGCATAAAAAGAAAACTCTAATTCAATATTTCCTATTAGTTGGGCATCAGGAGTTTCAACTATGCTTTCTCCAGAAGCTCTTCCTGGTCTGTAAAGTAAATTCTCTTTCCCCATAAAACCAAATGTTCTAAATAAAGTAAGTCTGATTTTACTGAAATCTTCTCCAATTATCTCATATTCTCTTACTCCATCAGTTATTAAAGCTATTCCACCATTTTCATTATTTAAAGAAACATAACTTTGAAAAGGTTCTATTGAAATAGGAGCTTCCTGCCATTGTTCCTCTTCCCAAACATCCATTTCTTTTAATCTAACTGGTCTTTCTATAGCTCCAAAAACTTGGTCAGCTGTAGAAACTTTTGAAGCTATTCCTGAATCAAAAACAACACAGAACCTATGACTATAAACATTATTTTCAACATTTACTTTAAATCTAATTATCTCTTCATTATTTCTTAATTCTATTTTTACATCGTATTTCATTTCAGAATTAATTAATTTTTTTGCTCTATCTTCTAAATTATTCGGTACTTTTAAAGAATACTTTAATTCTAATCCTTCATAAACTTCTGTAACTTTTTTAGATATTTCCAACTCTTTTGATGAAAGTGAATTTACTATCAAATCATTTACTGGTGGCGAGTAGTTATAAGAATCTCCACCATCACCATTTTCTTCAAAAATCATTTGGTTTTTGTAAAGTTTATTATTTTTCTTATCTAAGATATTCAAGGTGTTGTTACTTAAAACCTCTATTTTATAAAAAGTATTTTCTATAATTCTTTCTTTACTTTCTTTGTTTATCAAAATTTCTTTCTTTTCATTCAAGTTTAAAAATATTTGTGTAAATCCTAAACTAGGTACATTTTTCAATTCAATAAGAATTTTTGAGTAAAAAACTTTTTTAGGAATATAAACTTTTTTACTTGGATTCAAGTAAATATGTTGATTTAAAACATATTCTGTCTGTTCTATTTTCTCCACTATTGTGTAATTTAGTTTATTACCATTTAAATCATACATTTCAAATTCTTCTTCTGGAAGATATGCAAAAGCTTCAATAACACCTTTTCTGTGGTAAGGTAAAGTATTAAAAATTATAAAAGAATAATCATGGTCAAAAGGTGTCTTTTTAGAGATAAGTCTCATGTTTAAATCTAACAAATTCTCAGCCATATCTTTTGCTTTAATATATCTAAAATAAACATCTTTATTGGTTTTATCACTGTTACATCCACCAATACTATCATGAGCAGAGTTTTCAAACATTAATTTCCATATTTCATAAACTTCTTTATGAGGATATCTATTCCCTAAAGAATGAGAGATTGATAAAATTGGTTCTAATGTATTAACTATAAAATTCTCAATTTTATTATTTAATATTTTCAAATCTGCTCTTGTAGAAAATATAGATTTATGTAATCTACTGTGTTTCCCTTCTGTTAATTCCCCTTTGATTATAGGTAAATTATTAACTTCTTTTTCTAAATAATCAAATATTTTTTCTGGAGAAGAAAATATATATTCTCTTTTCTCATCAATTTTATTAAATTTTTCAATTATTTCTGGTAAATTTTTTCTTATGGGTGCTTGGTCAAATCCATTTGGGAAATATACATTTGAAGTTGAAGCTTTCTCTTCTAATTTTGAAATTTTCTCATCTAAATATGGTAAAATTTCATCATCTTTTTCAGGAATATTTCCCCCATAATAATATCCAAATGGCATTTGAAGAGCTAAAAGTTTACTCCCATTATCTCCTTCCCAAATAAATTCTGTTTGTTTTAACCTATTGTCTGCAACACCTCTCCAAAAAAGAAATCTATCTATTCCAAAATTATTATATATTTGTGGAACATTTCCTCCTTGACCAAATATATCTGGGGCATAAGCAACATTAAAAGAATGTCCCATTTCTTCTGCGTATTTTTTACCATAATACATATTTCTAACAATTGATTCTTGAGAAATTACTAATTGATCAGTTTGAGTATACCAAGGGCCAATTAAGAATCTTCTTTCTTTAATAAGCTTTTTTAATCTTTCTTCATCTTCTGGGCAATATTTCAAGTAATCTTCTACCAATGAACTTTGTGCATCCATTAAATAAACAGGAAAATTTGGGTTATTTTCTAAAAGTTCTATAACTTCCTTAACATGATTTACCAAATACATAGTTGATCTTGATGATGTAAAATACCATTCTCTATCCCAATGAGAATGAGAAATAACGTGAACCTTTGTCTTTTTCATATATAAACTCCTTTTTTAAAAAAGCTACTTTTAAACTTAAAAGTAGCTTTTAACCTAAAATTTAATTAAAACTAATTTCTATTTCTTCATCTGATGTTTGGCTTTCTTCTTTATCTTTTTCAGTAAAATCTACTAAGAAGTTTGCTCCAAAAGCAATTATAAATGCTCCAACTAGTCCTCCAACTAAGTAAGCCCATCCATTTCCTACAGAGAAAAATCCATACATTCCACCTATTGGAGGCATTTTAATATTTGCTCCAAGTAAAATTGCTGTAGCTGCTCCAATTGATGATGCTATAACATTTAAAGGCATTAATTTCATTGGATTTTGTAATGTGAAAGGAATTGCTCCTTCTGTAATTCCAATAACTCCCATTATTAAAGCTCCATTCCCAGCTTCTTTTAATGTTGGTGAAAAATTTGATTTTTTTACTAATGTAGCCAATCCATACCCTAATGGTGGAACCCATATAGCAACGTTTACAATCATAGCAGGTAAGTATACTCCACTCATAAACAATACATTTCCTGCCATCCACGCAGCTTTATTTACTGGTCCTCCCAAGTCAAACCCTATCATTGCTCCAAGTATTAATGCTAGTATTACAACATTTGTACTACTTTGACTCATTGCTGTAACCCAGTTTAATAAACCATTATTTATGTATGATAAAGGTCCTCCTAAAATAAGTGACATTAAAATACCAACACTTCCCACTGTTAATAAAGGTAAAATTATTAAAGGTACTGCACTAGCTGCTGCTCCTTTTATAACAATTTTCTTTTTAATAACATTAGTTATCCACCCTGCAAAGAACCCTGCAACAAGAGCCCCTAAAAATCCTGCATTAGTAGAATTTGCTAAAACTCCTCCAACAAAACCTGCTGCAAGAGCTGGCTTGTCTCCTATGGAATAAGCAATATATCCTGCAAGAACCATGTTCATTAATCCAATTGTACTCCAACCAACATTTTGAAACATCCAAACATAGTGATAAAATCCTGTAGATTTAGCAAAATCATCTAAATTTGTTACTCCACCAATAAATCCTAATATTTTAGCAACTGCAACAACTAATGATCCACCAATTATTACAGGTAATACATAAGAAATTCCTGACATTAAATGTTTTTTAGCTTCTTTAAACATTTTGACCTCCATTAATTTTTATTTTTTCTTTCTTCTACTGCACTAACAATTTTTTTTATTACTGCCTCAGCATTTGATACACAATGACCAATATTTACTTTAACAACAGTTTTATTTTTAAATCTGTCTTCTCCATCAATTACTTTGTCAGCAGCGATAATTACTACTTCTGCATTTTCAATGTCTTGATTTTTTAGTTCATTAACAATCCCCATTGCCCCTTGTTGCTCGATTTTTACATTATGTCCTAATTTATCTCCTGCTTTTTCAAGTGCTTTTGCTGCCATAGGAGTATGAGCTAATCCTGCAATACATGATGTTATTCCTACTATATTCATATTTTTTCCTCCTTTAGTTAAATATATTTTCTTTAAGATAATTAATAATTTGATTTTTGTCTTCAACTTCTAAAATGAAGTTTTGAAAATCTTCCTCTAAAAGATTCACTGCTACTTTTGAAAGAATTGCGATGTGTTCATTTTGAGCTCCACTTTCAGGAACAAGAATTGTAAATAAAACTTTAACCTTATAATTATCTGGTGAATTCCAATCAATTTTGTTTTTTAACTTTATAAAAAATAATTTAGCTTCTTTGATGTTTGTACTTTTTGAGTGAGGAATTGCAATCAATTCTTCTACTGCTGTTGGGTATTTTTCTTCTCTTTCAATAAGCTCTTTAAGTAATCTTTCTTCACTTTCTACAATGTTCATTTCAAATGCTTTATTTGAAATAAATTTTAAAACTTCTTCTTTCTTTTCTAAATCTAAGTTCAGAAAAACTTGATTTTCATCTATTAACATATATATTCTCCTCATTTACCCCATAATTATTTTTCTTATATTTGTAAAAATATTTTCCTTATTCTCATTTAATAATATATTTCTAAAATCCTCATCTAAAAGAGATTCCACTACTTTTGAAATAGCTTTTAACTCTTCTCTTTTTTCTTTAATTTTAGTCTCTTTAGCTACAATTACAACAATACAATTAATTTTATTCTTTTCATCCCAATTAATAATGTTTTGAGTTCTTATAATATAAATGCTATCCTTTAAAACATTATTAGAAATTATATGTGGAAGAGCAATTTCTTTTGCAACGTATGTTGGTCCTAGACTTTCTCTAGTACTAATTTCTTCTAAAAATATTTCGTCAGATTTAATAATTTTATTTTTTAATAACTCATCTGAAAGTTCTTGTAACAATTGTTCTTTTGTTTGAGACATTGAATTCAAAATTATATGATTTTCACTAAATAAATTTGAAAGTTTATTCAAATCTTTAAACTCAAAAAATTCTTTTTTCTTTACTAATAAAAAGATAAATTTTATTAAATCAATGTCTATATATTTTTCATCTTTTTCTTTAAACAAAATAATTTTATTAATTTCATTTTTTGAATAAATAACTTTTATCTTTTCATTTAATTTTTTGGAATGAATTTCAACAATTTCAATATTATTACTTGTGTTAAATTTTAAAATTTTATCTTTCTTACTTGAATATTCATTAATCAAACTAGAAACATATTTTTTTTGTTTTTCAAAATCAACTTCAATAAAACTATTTTCATACTTTGATAAATTGAAATGTGATTCTTTGAAATTTTCTTTCTCTTTAATATCAAAAAAATACTTGTTTATAATTGCAATATCATTTTCATCAAGAAGCACACTAACATATGCAATCGGTTTTTTTATATCAGTAATTTTTATTGTGGAGATTATCAAATCTACATCTTCTAAATTATAATTTCTTTTTAAGGTTTCTAAAGATATTACATCTTTTATTCTCCATTCTGGAAATACACTTTTTATTCTATTCTTTAGTAAATGTGATGAACCAATTCCACTGGAACAAACTATAATGATATTTTTTATACTAGTTTTTTCTTCCAATATTGCTTGATAATAAACTGCTAAATATGCTATTTCATCTTCACTAAAATTATTCAAATTATATTTACCTGATATTAGCAAAAGAGTTATTCCTATTAAATCAAATAATTCAAATAGTTCTTTTTTTATCTCATCTAAAAGAGTATTCTTTATAAGTATTTTATAGGAAAGTCTGTTTAACATTGCTTTAATATGAAGAGTCAAACTATCAAATAATGAACTATTTTCATCAATATTTATATTTAAACTGTTATTTATAGAATCATTAATATCTTCTATAATATTTCTTACAATAGGGTCAATTTTTTCTAATAATATAGGCATATTTAAAGTTTGTAATATAGAGCCAACCCCTGAAGAAACAAGATACTGATAAATAAAAAATATCTCTTCTTTCGGTAATTTAATGCTAAATTCAACTTCTAAACTTTCACCAAGCTTCTTTGAAATTGAATAAATATTCTTATCTACTACTAATCCAGAATCATTTCTCTTTTCATAAACTTGATTTCCATTTTCTATCCTTTGAATAGCTATTAATAAATGTGTAACAATATTTATATAATAAGAATCAGCAATGGTATAATTTAGTGCCAACTCTGTGTCATATAAAAGACTTTCCACTTTTTGAATTCTCTCTGTTCCAAACATATGTTCCAATTCTTTATAAGTAGATTCTTCTATCCGTTCAGAAAAAAGATGCTTTTTATCTAAATTTTTTTCATGAATAGAACTATTTATTAAATGAACCATCATATCTCTTATGTTCTTTTCACTTCCCACAATTCTAGTCCCTTTATTAGATTTTTCTATGATTAAATCATATTTATTAATTTCCTTTGTTAAATATGATATATCATTGACAATTGAAGCACGACTAATATAGTATTTTTCTGATAAAATATCAATAGAAGTGAAATTTGGAGATTCTTCTAATAAATCTAATAAAATTTTAGCTCTTCTTTCTTGAACAGAAGTCTCTTCTAAAACTTCATTATTATTTCTAAGCTCTAAATTTACATTCATTTTATCTTGAGCTTTCCCTACAATTTTAATTCCTTTTCCTGGAATTTTTTCTATACTCATATTTTCTTTCAAAACCTTATCTTGTATAGAATCTAAATCACGATATATTGTTTTTTCCGAAATATTGAATAATTTAGAAATTTGTTTTACTGATACATGTTCTTCTTGACTTAAAAGATATTTAATAATATCTTTTTGACGAAAAGATAAAGAACTCATATAATCACCACCTATCTATCTCTTCATGAGAAATATTAACATTAAAAAAAATTAATTAAAATACTAAAGAATGTCCATATCATTATAGACATAATTTGTACTATTTTCAAATTTATTGAACTTTTTATGACTAAAAAGAATGAAATAAACATTAGTTTATTTTAAAAACATTAATAATTTACCCTAAATTTCCGACTAATTTAAACAAAAAAGAGCCCAAACAATTATAGGCTCTCATTTATTCATTCTACTTATTTCAAATTTAGGATTATCATAAAAATTTTCTATAAACTCATTTTATAAATATTATAAACATCTTGCCAATCCATATTTTTCATAGCACCAATTTTATAAAATTCTGTAGCCTTTTTAGCCATTTCTGCTAATCTATCTTCATTAATTCCAACTTCTTTCAAGGTCATTGGTATCCCTAAAGATAAAAAGAAATCCTTAGTTTTAGCTATTCCTTCTTTAGCAGCAGCTTTATCATCTTCTTCTCTTGATCCCCAAACATTTCTAGCATAATCTGCTAATCTATAAACATTCTCATCATTCATAACATATTCCATCCATCTAGGAGTTAAAATTGCCAACCCTACCCCATGAGTAATATCATATTTAGCACTTAGTTCATGTTCCATTCCATGAACAGACCAATCCCCAGGTTTTCCTGCAGAAGCTGTTCCGTTTAAAGCAACTGTTCCTGCCCACATAAGATTCGCTCTTGCTTCATAATTATCAGGCTCTTTAAGAGCAATACGTGCATACTCAATTACTGTTTTCATAATAGCTTCCCCTATTCTCGCTGAAACAAATCCCTTTTTAATTGGGTTAAAATATTGCTCAAAAAGATGAGATAAAATATCTGCACATCCTGCAGCCGTTTGATTTTTAGGTACACTAAAAGTATAAGTTGGATCTAAAATAGAGAATTTTGGTTTTAAAAGGTCACATCCTAAACCATATTTTTCTTCAGTCTCTTCATTAGATATAACAGTATTCCTATTCATTTCTGAACCTGTTGCTGCTAAAGTAAGAATAGAACCTACAGGTAAGACTTTCTTTATGGTATCAACTTTTCCAAATTTATATAAATCATTCCAAGTATCCCCTTCATAAAATACATCAACAGCTATAGCTTTTGCACAATCAATTGTAGAACCACCACCAATAGCTAGGATAAAATCCAAATTATTTTCTCTACATAGTCTACTTCCTTCTTTAACAGTAGATAGTCTCGGATTAGGATCAACACCAGCTAATTCAACAAATTCTATATTATTTTTATTTAACAATTTAATTGCTTCATCATATAATCCAATTTTTTTTATACTATTTTTCCCATATAAAAATAAAACTTTTGTACCATGCTTTTTAATTTCTGTGGGTAAATTCTCAATTTGTCCTTTCCCAAAATAAATTTTTGTACTTAAATCATAGATAAAATTGTTCATTTTTAATCCTCCTTATTAATTTTTAGACTTTTAGTTTGTTGCAAAATTGCAACAGCTTCATTCTACTGTATAAAAAACTTAAGCTTCAAGTCTCCCCTTGTAGGGGAAAAGTTTAGAGCAATGTCATCAACTTAGGGCGCCCACAAGAGGCGCACCCTACAGAACATATTGATTTTGTAAGGACAATCCCTTGTGGTTGCCCAGTTTAGAATAATAAATCCTCTAAAGTTGACGACATTGGGATTTAAAGGGAATTGCTTAGCTTTATTAAGCTGATGACATTGAGCCTGAGCCCACAGCAAGGAAGTATCCTCGCCACTCCTCTAAACCAATACCAATTATTTGTGATTACATACAAATAATTTTTTAGGCTTTTGTTGTTATTTGTTTCAATATTTGAATTCTCTTAGAATTAAATTTTCATTAGATCAAATAAGAAACTTTTTAAATTTTATTACCTTTGCACTCTTACAATAATAATATATAATTAAAAATACCCAATTAGGGTATTTAAATTTTATTTAAGTGTTTTTCAGCAATTGCTAAAACTTTATCCACTCTATTTGTATATTTTTTTTCATTAATTAAATAATCTGTAGTCATCCAAGTCTTAACTATTTCTTGAGCAATTGCAGAACCAATCAATTTCCCTCCTAAACACAATACATTCGTATTTGAATGAGAACGAGCTAATCCTGCACAAAAGGGATCTTGGCACACTGCAGCAAAAACACCATGTATTTTATTAGCAATCATAGCACTTCCATACCCTACTCCGTCTATAAAAATTCCTCTATCAACTTCTTTTTTCCCTACTGCAACAGAAGCAGGATAAATAAAATCAGGTAAGTCACAAGATTCTTCATTAAAAGGTCCAAAATCAACAGTTTCATGACCTAAACTTTCTAAATATTTTTTAACTTCTTCTTTCATTTGAAACCCAGCATGGTCTCCAGCTAATGCAATTTTCATATATAATTCTCCTTAAAAATCATTTTCTAATAAAAGTTCTTCTATATTTTTCGTCAATTTAGCATTTTTTCCTGCTAAAGTTTTATATTTCTTGTAGTTTAAAACAGCCTTATCTTTTTCAAGTTTTTCTCCATTTTTTTTGTATTCTTTTACATAAGAATCCCCTAAAATTAAATACAAATTAGGATTTTTACTATCAAATTCTATCATTTTTTCTAAAATAAAAATAGATTCTAGATATCTATCTGTATCTTTTAATAAATTTGCATATGTTTCTAAAGCATATATATAGTCAGCATTAGACATAAAATAAGGTTTCTGATTTATTATATCTTTTATTCCAGCCTTTTCAAGTTTTAAAATAATATCTTTATCTTTAACTTTTATTATCTGAATAAAATTCTTACCATCTTTTTCAAAATAGTCTTTATACCAAGTTACATATTTATAAGTAACTTTTCTAGATAAATTGCTAACATCTTTTAGACTAATACTTTTTAAATCTTTTTCTGGATATTGATTATATTCTGAAATTTCAAGTAATAATCCATTTTTATAACTATAAAAAATTAAGACATCTTTATTATAACTTTTATACAAAGCCTTTTCTAATCTATTATTTTCTCCATAAACATAATAAATATCTGTATTTCTATTACCTATAATCTGTTCTCTAACAAGTAAATTATTTTTATCATAAGTATTTATATATTGCCAACTTCCGTTAGATGTATACTGACTATCAATATAGTTTTTCACTTCAGTTTTTTCTATTCTATTTTTATTATTATCATAGGTTGTAAAATACTCTGTAGTTTCAAAATTTGAGTCAGAATAAATTTTAGTCAATTTTTTTAAATTCCCTTTTTTATCAAATTCACTAACATTTTCTTCTATTTTCTTATCTCCCAAAAAAATTTCTTTAATTATTTTATTTTTAGAATATTTTGTAACTTCTCTTCTTTCAGAATTATTTATTTTAGATATATACTCTATGATCCTGTTATCTTTATCATATTTATAACCAATAAAATCCTTATTATTCTCTTTAGCTATAAGGTTATTGTTATTATATTTATAAAAAACTTCATTCCCATCAATAATTTCTTTAACTTTTTTCCCATTATCATCATAATAAAATTTGGTCTTTTCTCCATTTTTACTAATTTCTGTCAAAGAACCAGAATTATCATACTCATAATTTGTAATAGATATATCATACTCATTTAAAACAATAGAACTAAGAAGTTTATTCCTATTATTAAAAGTATTAATTATTTCTTTAGTCGCTTCAGTTGTTTCAAAAAGATTATTATATTCTTTAACCTTTATTTGTTTAAATCCATAAGGATTTGTAAGAATTTTTTCATTTATTTCATTTACATCTTCAAAAGCAAATATAGTAGTAATTGTAAAAAGAAAAAACAGCATTTTTTTCATTTTTACCTCCTGTTGTAAATTTTAGAATTACATTCCTTAATTAGAATACTATCAAAAAAAACATTCAATGTCTAGCTAAATTAAGAATATTAATGATTTATATAAGCTAATTCTTACATATTTTGCTCATTTTTATAAAAATCAACTCTATTTCTCCCCTTATTTTTAGCTTCATAGAGTGCTTGATCTGCCTTATAAACAAGCTCTTCTAAATTATAGTTTGATATTCTATCCTCTGAATATACTCCTATACTTATAGTGAATTTCACAGTTCTATTTTTAAAATAAACTCTAGATTCTTCTATAGTCCTTCTTAATCTTTCACTTTCTATTTTAGCTGTACTTTTATCAGTATTAGGCAAAAGTAAAATAAACTCTTCTCCTCCAAATCTTCCAATAATGGAATTTTTATTTCCAATGGTTTTAATAATAGAAGCTACTTTTTTTATTACCAAGTCGCCTAAAATATGACCATAAGTGTCATTTATATTCTTAAAGTGATCAATATCAATTAACATAATCGTTACAGGATTACTAGAGGATTTAAGGCTTATTTTTGAAAGTCTATAAAATTCGTGTCTATTATATAATTGACTTAAAAAATCATATTTTGCATTATGTTTTAGTTTTTCAATGAAAACTTTTTTCTCTGTAATATCTTGAAATATATATATTTCACCAATTTTTTTGTTTTTTTCAATGATATCTGTTATTTTAAATTCATAATATTTATTATTAATTTTTACTTCAAAATTTTTTCTTCCATTTGAAAAAATTTCGCTATTTATGTCAAATATAGAAAGTCCTAAATTATTTAGAAAACTAAAAATATTTTTAGCTGTAATATTTGCATCAATAAGCTTTCCTTCATAATCTGTAACAAATATTCCCTCACTTATTTGTTCAAAAGAAATTTCTCTAATTTTCTCTCTCATCTCTAAAAATCCATGTTTAAAAATTACAAAATATCCAAATGTGGAAAATACTGCAAATGACATTGGCATAGGGTCTAGTTGCTGTGGTATAACTTTAATTAAAAATAATGTCCCAAACAAAACAGGAATAAAAGCACTAAAAAATAATAATCGGGCTTGTCTCTTTCTTATACCTTTATTTTCTTTCCAACTCTTAATAAAAAGATATTGCCCATACATTATTAATATATAAGAATAAAACACATGCACATAGTAAACAGGACCTTTTTCAATGCTTCCAATAATAAAATTATCATAAGCTTTAATTGTAATTTCTCTATAAAATAACTGATGTAAATCATTAGTAAGTGCAAAAAGTAACACTAATAAAGGCAATATAAACATTAATAATTGTATTCTTAGATTTATATTTTTTTTGTAGTAAAACTTATAAGCTAATATGGCCCATATGGGAGCCATAAAAACTTCTCCTATATATTCTAGTTTCCCAAAAAACATTATGCTTTCACCTGAAGGAGAAGCTAATTCAAAAGCATAAAAAAATTGATAAATAGACATAGCTAAACATAAAAATGAAAATGTTTGTGCAAAACCATTTTTTACTTTCAAAGTAGAATATGCAAAAAGTATAAATGATTCTAAGCTTAAAATAAGAAAAAGAATAAAATATATATTTATATTCATAAAATCACCTTAAATTCTTTATATTTGCAAGAAATTATTAATTATAATTCCTTACTTGTAGCCTCATGTAATTCTAACTTATTATTCCCTTAATAACAAGGATTTTTAATTATTAATATAAGGA
Source organism: Fusobacteriaceae bacterium (assembly GCA_016938425.1). GTDB lineage: Bacteria > Fusobacteriota > Fusobacteriia > Fusobacteriales > Fusobacteriaceae > JAFGUR01. The sequence goes on along the minus strand of JAFGUR010000039.1, from coordinate 6,538 downwards.
AGATTCCTCTACTATATTTCAACTAATGCCTAATACATTAAATTATGATTTCAGATATTTAAAAAAGAATTAGTTTCCTAATTCTTTTATATCATATTAAATTTTATATTTTGAAATTATTTTTTCTAGTTCACTATTTAATATTAAATGACTATAAGACCGAGTTAAAGCTACATAAAGAATATTACATTCTTCCTTAAACCAACATAATAAATCGTCATAAGTACTTTTAATTTTTTTTAATTTTTCTGGATTTTTGCTTTCTGAAAAAATCTTATTTTCTAAAAAATTAATTCTTTCTTGAATTTTATTAATATTTACAAAATCTTCTGCAAGAATAACTTTTTCATACTCTAATCCTTTTGAAGCATGAACAGTACTCAAAATAATATCACATTTTTCTTTTGTAGTAATATTCCTTTTCAAATCTTCCAAATGTTTCTTAGTGTCTTCTTTATATTTTTCAACAACATTAACAGCAATCTTAATTTCTGCTTCTTCTATTCCGTCCTCTTCCACGTGAAACTTTAATGAATTAAAATCACTAAACATTTTTAACCTTGGATCCTCTACCTTAGAACTATTTCCAGAGTACAATTCATAAACTTCCTCAAGGACTTTAAAGCTAACATTATTATTAAAATGAAGTTTTTTATCCATATTATTAACTCCAAATTCAAATAATGTTGCATTTGTTCTTGCCAAATATGTATAAGATAACGGGTCTCTTGACCCAGTAATAATATCTTGATTATTATTTAAACCTTTCATTTCATTGAAAAAATCTTTTTTAGCATTAATAACTAAATTTGCTAAATTTGCTGTTCTCATCCCAACTCTAAAAGAATTAGTTAATGATAACTTTGTAGAATTTGGTAATTTCTCAAAAAATTCCATTGCATTTATTGCCCCACGCCAACCATAAATAGATTGATTATGGTCTCCAACAATAATTTTTCTGGCATTTGGAAATTTATTCTCCATTATTCTAAGCATAATTTCATTAGTATCTTGAGCCTCATCAAGTAATACTATATCATAAGAATTCTCAATTACTGTACTTACTGCAAAATATTTCAAATAAAAATCATGAGTCATCTTAGTTTTACCAGTTTCCATTGCATTCCAAATTTTATGCATATTTTTAACTGCCTCTTCAATAGATGCATTTTTTATGTATGTTTTTAATTTTATTATAAGCTCTTCTTTATAAAAAGCACAAAATTCTTCAACAGAATTATATGCAGATTGAAGATATTTTTTATAATATGAATATAGAGTTCTTAAGTATCCTCTTCTTTGAGGACTATCTCCCCAAGAAAAATAACTTGCTATGTCTAAATAACTAACATTCCCTAAACTGTTCATTCTACCAAAATGTTTATAAGCTAAACCGTGAGATGTTTTTATATGAACATGATAAAACTTATACTTTCTAACTTTTTCTTCTGCTTCTTGCTTCATAGAAGTATTAAAAACTATATATAAAATTTTTTTATTAGGATTAGCTTTCATTATACCAAGTAAAGTAGCTGTTTTACCAGAACCAGCACAAGCATTAACAACGATAAGAGGATCTTGGCACTTTATAATTTGTTTTTGTTCTTCTGTCCAGGACATTGTTACCTCCTTGAAATTGACAGTATATTTTAACAAAGAAGTAAAAAAAAAGCAAATTTTTCAAAGTTTTTTGAAAAGTTTCTAATTTTCGGTTATAATATCTAAAAGACATTTTAAGGAGATTTATTATGAAAAAAATAATTATTGCATTCATGTTTTGCTACAGTATTTTTGGAGGGGATTTTAGGTATAATAATTGGGGTGATAGCCCAGGAATGATGCTAAAAAATGAAAATTTATCAAAAGTTACCTATCAAAAGGATTTTAAAAGTAAAATTTTCAATACACATTATGGAGATAAAATATATAACTTTTCTGAAGAAAGCTATTTCTTTTATGATGAATTAGAAAGTCTAGGAAGATTTCGTGTAACTTTTAATTTTATTGATAATAAATTATATAAAGGTACATATGAAAAAGAAATTAATGAAAGTGATAGCTCCTTTGAAAGAACTAAGCAATATTTAATATGGAAATATGGAGAAAATTATAAAACTTATAACATTAAAAACTATTTTGAATGGGAAACAGATAGAGTTAAAATTATTTTTAATCTTTTTACTAATGATAGGTATGTCATTGAATATTATTCAAAAGATAAAGATATTAATAAAATCATTGAAAATATTGAAAACGGAACTGAGTTTACTAAAGACTTAGATACTGAATATAAAGAATTTAACAAAATTAAAGAAAAATTATAAAAAAAATACTTGACTAAATTGGTAAACAATGATATATTTATCTTGTATTTCTGATTAACATAGTAAGCATATCTTTCCTTAATTTTAATCAAAAAAGAGCCTTCGGGCTCTTTTCCCATTTACAGCTATTTTTATTGACTTATCTTTTAAATCACTTTATACTTTATATTGTATCAATTTAAATCTTTAGGAGGATTAATCATGGAAAAAATCTACCTTTTAGGAGATAGCATAACAGAATGGAACATTATTAAACATACTGATATTTTAAATTTTGGAAAAGCAGGATGGACAACAAAGGATTTGTTAGATAATTTCCCACAATTGGAAGAAGGAAATTTAACATTTTTAATGATTGGAGTAAACGATTTAAATAATAATTTAAATTTTAATGAAATAATTAAAAATTTTAAAATAATCAAAGATAAATTGGCTAACATGAACTTAAAAGTTTTCTCTATTCTGCCAAGCAGAGACAAAGCTCTAAATGAAAAAATAAATAAATTAAACTATGAACTAGAAAAAATGTTTTCACATTTTATAAATATAAACAGCTTTTTTTTAGAAAATGAATGTTTAAGCAATAAGTTTTCTATTGATAACTTACATTTAAATGGTGAAGGATATGTACTTTTAAATGGATTTTTAGCTAAAGAAATATATAAATATAGAAAACCTCAAGGAATTAAAGATAGATTTTTGGAATATACAAAATGGTATACTACTTCAAATTCTAAAAGTAATACTTTCCCTTCTACCCTTGAACAAAGATGGTTTGCAAGATATTTAGAAGAAGAAATGAAAACAATAGGTCTAAAAAATGTAGAAATAGATGAAAACGGTTATTTAATAGGAACTTTGGAAAAGACATCTGAAGCTAAAAATATTCCTACAATTGCTTTTATTTCTCACATGGACACAGCCCCTGACTATAATGGTGCATATTGTAAAGCAAAAGTAATAGAAAATTATGATGGAAAAGACATAAAATTAAATGACGAAACTATATTAAGTCCTAAGGATTTCCCAAGCTTATTAAAATATGAAGGCCAAACTCTTATTACCACTGATGGTAGTTCTCTTTTAGGAGCAGATGATAAAGCTGGAATTGCTGAAATTATAACTGCTATGGAATATTTAATAAATAATCCACATATTGAGCATGGAACAGTAAAAGTTGCATTTACTCCAGACGAAGAAATTGGTAGAGGAGCAGATTATTTTAACGTTGAAAAATTAGGAGCTAGTTATGCATATACTTTAGATGGAGGAGAAATTGGAGAATTGGAGTATGAAAACTTTAATGCTTCAAGTTTAACATTGAAAGTCACAGGTAGAAGTGTCCATCCCGGTTCTGCAAAAAATGCTATGATTCATGCAAGTCAATTAGTGTTTGAATTTAACTCTATGCTTCCTGTAAATGAAAGACCAGAATATACTGAAGGTTATGAAGGTTTCTTTATGGTAACTGATGTTAAAGGTTCCATAGAAGATGCTGAAATTTCTTACATAATTCGTGATCACTCTTTAGAAAAATTTAATGAAAAAAAAGAATTAGCAAAAAATATAGTAGCTTTCCTTGAGAAAAAATATCCTAATGCTAAATTTAAACTTACTATGGAAGATTCTTATTTTAATATGAAAGAAAAAGTTGAACCACATATGTTTTTAGTTGATTTACCTAAGAAAATTATGGAAAATTTAGGTATTAAACCCCTTGTAAAACCAATTAGAGGTGGAACAGATGGTTCTAGACTTTCATACATGGGATTACCTTGCCCTAACATTTTTACAGGAGGACATAACTTTCATGGAAAGTATGAATACATTTCACTTGATTCTATGAAAAAGGCAGTAGAAGTAATAGTTGAGATTGCTAATAAAATTACTGAATAGGAGATGAAATGAAAGCTAAATTAGATTTGACAGAAGGAGATATTTTAAAAGGGTTAATATCTCTTTCTCTTCCAATAATAGGAACCTCATTTATTCAAATGGCTTACAACATGACAGATATGATTTGGCTTGGAAGGGTCGGTGGAAAAGCAGTTGCTTCAGCAGGAACAGCAGGATTTTACTTATGGTTAAGCTTTGCTTTTATTTTAGTAACCAAAATAGGAGCAGAAATTAAAGTTTCCCAGTCAATTGGTAGAAAAAATTGGCAGGAAGCTAGTGAATACTCTTCTACCTCTATTCAACTAAATATAATAATTGCGTTTATATATTTTTTAGTTATGCAAATATTTAAAAACCAATTAATTTCATTTTTTAAACTAGGAGATAGAGAAGTAATTAGAAACTCCGTAGATTATTTAAATATAGTTAGTTATGGTTTAATTTTTAATTTTATTAATCCATTATTAACTGGACTTTTCAACAGCTATGGAGATAGTAAAACACCTTTTTACTTTAATACTGTTGGACTTATAGCAAATATAATTTTGGATCCTTTATTAATATTTGGATTTGGTATTTTCAAACCTATGGGAGTTTATGGAGCTGCAATAGCAACGGTTCTTGCTCAACTAATTGTTACACTATTATTTATTTGGTATATTTTTAAAGGAAATAACTTTTTTAAAAATATAAAAATACTAAAAAAAATAGATACTCAAAAGTCTAAAGAAATATTTAATTTAGGAATTCCTTCTGCCTTACAAAGTGGCCTTTTTACAGGAATTAGTATGGTTATTGCAAGACTGGTTTCAGGATGGGGTCCTTATGCAATTGCAGCTCAAAAGGTAGGAGCTCAAATTGAGTCTATCTCATGGATGACTGCAGGAGGATTTCAAGGAGCGATTGCGGCTTTTGTTGGTCAAAATTATGGAGCTAAGAAAATTGACAGAATAAAACATGGATTTAATATTGCAATTAAATTAATAAGTGGAATAGGTATTTTAGCAACCGTTCTTTTATACTTTTTCTCAAAAGAAATATTTGAATTTTTTATACCAGAAAAAGAAACTTTATTTTATGGTATTGATTATTTAAAAATAGTTGCATATTCTCAAATATTTATGTGCATTGAGCTTACAACAGCAGGAGCTTTTAACGGAATTTCCAAAACTTTACCTCCTTCAATAATTTCAATAATTTTTAATTTATTAAGAATTCCAATGGCAATTTTATTAATAAAGATTATCGGAATAAATGGAATTTGGTGGGCAATAACTATTTCTAGTATATTAAAGGGAATAATTCTATTTGGATGGTTTGAAAAATATTATAGAAAAGGTTTTTAAAAAGTTAAGGGTGCTAGCTGTATAAAGCTAAGCACCCTTAAAAACATAAATTAAAATCTTTTCACTTATCTAATTTTTTAAAATTCCTATTTTCTCTCCCATAAGTACAGATGTTTCGTATCCTTTTTTCGTATTCAAAAGGATGTCTTCATCTATATTTATTTTTCCTTTTTCAAATAATAAAATTACTGTTGAACCCCCAAATTCAAAATACCCTTTTTCATCACCTTTTGATACACTTGAATTTTCTTTAAAAGTAGGAATGATACTTCCTACCATAGTAGCACCTATTTCTGCCATTATAACTGTCCCTGATTTTTCAGTTTCAATTTCATTATATGACCTTTTATTATTAAAATAAATGTCTATATTTTGCTTAACAGCATAAGGAGATACTGATAAAAAATCTCCTCCAATATCTACACTTTTTTTAGCCAAACCATCTATTGGGAAATGATATCTATGATAATCTGCTGGGCATAATCTCACTATTAATAAAGTCCCATTCTCATATTTTTTATAAATATCATTTCCCAAAAAGAATTTTCTTAAATCAAATTCCTTCCCTTTAATAAAAAAAGTTTCTATATCTTTCAAATTTTCAAAAGCAAGAATTTTCCCATCTGCTGGAGAAACAACACTGTCACTCTCCAAAGCAATTGGTCTTGCATTTTCATTTAACTTTCTAATAAAAAAATCATTAAAAGATTCAAAGTTCTTTTTTTGAGATTCATTAACATTAATCCCAAAATTTGTTATAAATTCATTCACTTTGTTTTTTGATGATGGACTTTTCATCTTAGTTCCATAATATTCAGACAAAAATTTATTTGCTACTATAGTTTTTGCTGTAATTTTTCCAAAAGGATTATAATACAACCATTTTAGATATCCTTCCCCCGGAACTTTTTCTACTCTAATTTCTCCTGTTTTTCTATCGATATATTCAATTTTCCCAATTACACTATTCTT
>JAFGUR010000038.1 GCA_016938425.1 Fusobacteriaceae bacterium | reverse complement strand
TTGCGAAAACTACAGTATGCAACATTTGGAGTATTTAATGCAACATTTATACTATTCTTAAAAAATGGAGTTTTTAGATGTAAACTGTTTATTTTCAGTGTAATTAATGATTTAAATTATACTATTTAACATGAGATGTTGTTAAAAACTAGCTATAAGATTTAATTATAAATAAAGCTTAATAAATAAGCATTGCTACAAATATTCTATTTAGAACTTTTGACTTCTGTTGGTAATATTCCGAAATGATTTTTAAAACATTTTGCGAAATATGAGGGAGATGAGAATCCAACATCATAACAAACTTCTGAAATATTATTTTTACCCATTTCAATAATTTGCTTAGCTTTTTGTAAACGAATATTTCTTAAAAATTCATTTGCGGTTTGATTGGTAAGTGCTTTAATTTTTCTATAAAATTGACTTCTACTTAAATTTAATTCAGAAGCCAGTGACTCTACATTTAAATCAGGATCTCCTAAATTAGCATTTATATAATTCAATACTTTTTCAATAAATTCTTTATCAGGCGAGGTCGTGATAACGTTATTTGGAACATCTGTAATGAAGCTAAAGTATTTGTTAAAGATAAGTTGTCTACTGGTTATTAATTGTGAAAGGCGAAGTTTTAATAGGCGCATATCAAATGGCTTTACCATATAAGCGTCCGCTCCTATTTCAATTCCTTCCATTCTATTTTCTATTCTAGCTTTGGCTGTAAGCATAAGTAGTGGAATATGGCTTGTTCTCATATCTTCTTTAATATGCTTACAAAACGAATAACCATCCATTTCTGGCATAATTATATCTGTCATAATTACATTTGGTAGAAACTCTTGAGCTAATTTTAGTCCCTCTATGCCATTTTTTGCTGTTAATATTTTATAGTCATTTTTTAGTTCCTCTTTTAAATAATTTCTAAGTTCAGTGTTATCCTCTACAATAAGTAATGTATTAGAAATTGAATGTTTTTCGGTGTCTGTTTCAGTTGTTTTGCTACTGTAATTTAGCTCTTCATTAGCAATAGACTCTTTTAAATTATCAAGTATTATTTCATTTTCAGAAAAATGTTCTTTTCCTGCAGGAAGGAATATTTTAAAAGTGGTACCATGCCCTTTTTTACTTTCTACTTCTATTTTACCTTTATGTAGTTCTACAAAATTTTGAACAACTTCTAGACCAATTCCGGTGCCTCCATAATATGTTTTATTTAAATTTTCAACTTGGTAAAAACGCTCAAAAATTCTTTGCGTTTCTTCTTGGTCTAATCCAGGGCCCGTATCAGAAATTTTTATTTCAAAAACTTTAATAGGTGTTTTTTTTGCTAATGGTAACAGTAATAAGGTGTCTTTAGATAGTAATTCAATATTGATGCTGCCATTTTCTGGGGTGACTTTAAATGCATTAGATAGAATGTTAAAAATGATTTTCTCCAACATTTGTTCGTCGGCCCAAATTAAAATAGTATCGATATCATAATCAATATTTAAGCTTATATTTTTTACATGAGCTTCTTCTTTAAAATAACTAACAACATCTTTGGTTAAATCAACTAAATTCAACTCTTTAGCACGTATTTTAACTTTATTAATTTCTAGTTTTCTAAAGTCTAAAAGCTCATTGATCAGCCTGTAAAGTCTGTTTGTGTTTTTATAAATAACCTTATGTTTTTCTTTGATACGTTCAGGAAGCATTAGGGAGCTATCATTGATAATATCTTCTAAGGGACTAATCATTAAGGTTAATGGAGTTCTGAATTCATGAGAGATATTTGTAAAGAA
>JAFGUR010000004.1 GCA_016938425.1 Fusobacteriaceae bacterium | reverse complement strand
ATTTTGCCAATCTTTATCATTTTTTTCTAATTCTGGAGTCAAGTATATTTCAGCCATTTTACTATATTTTATAATAGATGGAAAATCCCTATAATTTTTAGCATTTGAACTCATCATAGAATAAAAATTAAAATACATTTCATGCTCTAAATAATCATCCACTCTATATAGTTCTTTAAATCCGAAACTTTTTATCCCCTGCTCAAAAACCTTTTTTTTCTGTTCGTAATCAAAACCTTCTTTATTTATAAAAGCAGACAATAACAATCCATACATTCCCGGAAATTGCCATTCTCTTTCTACTTCTTTTTTACAAATATCAATGACTTTATCATAATCTTTATTCATATGATAAACATTTGCTATTTCATATTTAGCTCTTGACTTTTGATACTTATTGTCTGCTATATTATAAGCCGCTTCATAATTTTTTATTGCTTTTGCTTTTTCTTTTTTCATTAAAAGTTTTCTTCCACCCGCTATATATCCCCAAAACTTATTTTCATTTTTTGATTTTTCTAAATTCTTTTTTTCTTCTTCAGGAATTTTAAAGTTGATTGTATATTCTATCCCCTGATTTTTTTTAAGTAAAGTCATTCCAATTATTGAATCTACTTGCCCTAACCCCATTCCTTCATTGTACATTTTTTCAGCTTCTTTTAACTGATTTTTTTCAACAAGACAATCTCCTAATAAAGAAACAATATCCTCATCTTTTTTTCCTAATTCATAAAGATATTTATACATCTTATAAGATGTATTATAATTACCTCTGAAAAAGTACCTGTCTGCTAGAGCTTTATACATTGAAATCAAGTTTTGATTTTCAGTTTTTTTTAAATCAAAACACCAATTATTTATTATTTTTTCGTAATAAAAAAATGCTTCATCTTTGGTAAAACTATCTACAGAATCTTGCATATTTCCCATATAAAAATTTAAATACGAATAGTCTTCCTTATCTGATAATGTTAATTCTTTTTTAGCTTCATAAATTTTTAGAGCTTTTTCATAAATTTTTTTTGTTCTTTCTAAATATTTACTTTCTCCTGCTTTACTTTTATCATTGTAATATTCAATTAATGAAGAGTAATCCATTATATTCTTACTATCATTGCGTAAATTAAACTCCATTATCTTTATTGCTATATCAATATTCCCTTTTTCAGCTTCTTCAAAAGCATAATTATTATTTCTTTTAAAATCATCTTCTGATTTTATCTCATATTTTTTTTCGTCAAAAGCTTCAACTTTTACTTCCTTTGAAGTCTTCTCTTTAGATACATTTAAATCTTTTTCTCCATCAGTTTTCTTTTCACAGGCTACCAATGAAAATATTATTAATACAAACAATAGGTATTTATTCAAATTATGTCTTTTCATTCTTTTCTCCAATTCTTTTAATATGAAAATTTAAGTCCTTCTGGAATATAATTAGATATTGTATTTAAAGCTGATTTACCGTATGTTGCTACTCCTGCAATTGCCTCTGCTGCAATAGCACCTCCTTCAGATAATGCTCCAACTACTCCAGATTCTACTGCCACTGCTACTCCTACTACTGCTAATGTCCCTGTTGATACATGAACTTTAACATCCCCAGTATATGCAGCTTTTTCTCCTTCTACATTACCTCTAGCTCCTGCATTTAAACCATTTTTTATAGAAAATCCTCCTGTTGCTTCTACTTTTGATGTATCACTTTCATATACTGTTACTGATGCATCTACAAATCCTTTTTCTATAGAACCTTCCCAAGTACTATAATTATTAATAGATTTCACATCTCCATTTCCATTAAATTTAACGTCAACATTCCCTAAATTAGAAACATTTTTCATTTTTATATTAACTGATTTATTTTTACTATCAACCTCAACTTTTGTTCCATTTGAGTTTTCTACACTCATATTTCCTTTTGTATCAAGAGAGAAATTTTCATCTTTTCCTGTATATGAAAAACTTTTATTTTCTCCACTTACTGTCATACTTGATTGTGATGTTCCTAATGATACTTCTTTCCCTTCATTTGCATATGACATTGTTGTCCCATTTACTCCTTTATACCCCATACTTTTATTTTTTGCATCGACTTCTATAGTTGAAGTTTCAGAAGTTCTTTTATAAGTTCCATTTTTTAAATCTACTTCTCTTTTAACTCCTTTATCAACTACACCATTTTCTTCTTCTACTTTTTCTGTACTTGCTCCCGCATAACCATTTCTATCTAAGCTTCCTTTTATTGCTGCCACATAAGGAACTCCTATATCAAAATTTAATTTTTGCTCTTTTAAATCTATATCTATTTTACCCATTACCCCATTTAATTCTATTTTTCCACTAGCTAATTTTTTTAATTCCTCTTTTGCTTTATCTTTTCCATAATTAACTATAGTTCCAACAGGGTCTTTTAATAATTCTTTTCCTTCTTTTACTAAAGATTTTGTTTCCGCTACCAAAGCTTTTTTAACACCTTTTATTTCTTCTTTAACAGCCTTATTTGCATCATTTATCACTTTCTTAGCTTCATCACTATACCCTACATCTTGTGTTGTCACTTTCTGCCCACTTGATGTTGTGTAAATAACTTGTGAGGTATTT
>JAFGUR010000037.1 GCA_016938425.1 Fusobacteriaceae bacterium | reverse complement strand
TTCGCATAATATTTCTATGGAGCAAAATAATGATGATGTTGCCATAGGAAAACTTATTGATGAAAAAAGTTATGATAGAGAGAAAAAACAGATTCTTATTGATGGAATTATTAACATTGATTTTGTTGATGGAAATAAAGTAATTCACGAAGTGAAAAAATCAAAGGCTGTAAGTGAAGCAGGAATATGGCAATTGAAATATTATTTATATTATCTGAAGAATAAAGGGGTAGAAGATGTCAGTGGACTTGTGGATTATCCACTTCTCAAGAAAAGAGAAAGAGTAAATTTATCAGAAGAAGACATTTTGGAAATAGAAAAAATATTGCAAGAAATAAAAGATACTGTAAATTTACAGATTCCACCAAAAACCATTGATAGCAATATTTGTAAAAAATGTGCATACTATGAACTTTGCTATATTTAGGGGGACTTTATGAAAAGAAACTATTATATTTCAAAAAATGGTACTCTTCAAAGAAAGGATAATAGTCTTAATTTTAAAATTGAAGAAGGTGACCACAAATATATTCCTGTAGAAGATGTAGATAGTCTTTATATCTTTGGCGAAGTAACTCTAAATACAAAGCTTATAAACTTCCTTTCTCAAAATGGAGTTATCCTGCACTTTTTCAATTATTATGGGTTCTATACGGGAACTTTTTATCCAAGGGAAAAACTTAATTCAGGATATTTATTTGTGGAGCAAGTAAAACATTATACAGAAAAAGAAAAAAGAGTAAAAATTGCCAAGGAAATAATAAAATCGGCTTCCTATAATATTCATAGAAACATTAGATACTACAATGAAAGAGGACGAGATTTGAGCCACGAACTCGGATTTATTGAAGATATGAGGAAAAAAATTGACTTTGTAGAAGAAATTGATGAACTTATGGGGGTAGAAGGGAATATTCGTAAAAAATATTATGAGTGTTTTAATAAAATTGTTAATCAAGAAATAAATTTTGAAAAAAGAGTAAAAAGACCTCCAGATAATATGATAAATAGCCTTATTTCCTTTTGTAATTCAATAGTTTATACAACTGTTTTAAGCGAAATTTATCATACTCAACTTACTCCACTTGTAAGCTATCTTCACGAACCTAGCGAAAGAAGATTTTCTTTAAGTCTTGATATTGCAGAGATATTTAAGCCATTAATTGCAGATAGGCTAATTTTTACTGTTCTTAATAAAAATATGGTTAGCGAAGAGGAC
>JAFGUR010000036.1 GCA_016938425.1 Fusobacteriaceae bacterium | reverse complement strand
TTCGCATAATATTTCTATGGAGCAAAATAATGATGATGTTGCCATAGGAAAACTTATTGATGAAAAAAGTTATGATAGAGAGAAAAAGCAGATTCTTATTGATGGAATTATAAATATTGATTTTGTTGATGGGAATAAAGTGATTCACGAAGTTAAAAAATCAAAGGCTGTAAGTGAAGCAGGAATATGGCAACTGAAATATTATTTGTATTATCTAAAAAATAAAGGGGTAGAAGATGTTAGTGGCCTTGTAGATTATCCTCTTCTCAAGAAAAGAGAAAGAGTGAATTTATCAGAAGAAGATATTTTGGAGATAGAAAAAATATTGCAGGAAATAAGAGATACTGTAAGTTTACAATTGCCACCAAAAACTATCGATAGTCATATTTGTAAAAAATGTGCATACTATGAACTTTGCTATATTTAGGGGGACTTTATGAAAAGAAACTACTATATTTCAAAAAATGGTACTCTTCAAAGAAAAGATAATAGTCTTAATTTTAAGCTTGAAGAGGGCGACCATAAATATATTCCAGTAGAAGATGTAGATAGTCTTTATATCTTTGGCGAAGTGACTTTAAATAGTAAACTTATAAACTTTCTTTCTCAAAATGGAGTAATTTTGCATTTTTTCAATTATTATGGCTTTTACACAGGAACTTTTTATCCAAGAGAAAAACTTAATTCAGGATATTTATTTGTGGAGCAAGTAAAACATTATACAGAAAAAGAAAAAAGAGTAAAGATTGCCAAGGAGATAATAAAATCGGCTTCTTATAATATTCATAGAAATGTTAGATATTATAATGAGAGAGGAAGAGATTTAAGTCATGAACTTGGATTTATTGAAGAAATGAGAAAGAAAATTGATTTTGTAGAAGAAATTGATGAACTTATGGGGGTAGAAGGAAATATTCGTAAAAAATATTACGAGTGTTTTAATAAAATTGTTAATCAAGAGATAAATTTTGAAAAAAGGGTGAAAAGGCCTCCAGATAATATGATAAATAGCCTTATTTCCTTCTGTAATTCAATAGTTTATACAACAGTTTTAAGCGAAATTTATCATACTCAACTTACTCCTCTTGTAAGCTATCTTCATGAACCTAGTGAAAGAAGATTTTCATTAAGCCTTGATATTGCAGAGATATTTAAGCCATTAATTGCAGATAGGCTAATTTTTACTGTTCTTAATAAAAATATGGTTAGCGAAGAGGAC
>JAFGUR010000003.1 GCA_016938425.1 Fusobacteriaceae bacterium | reverse complement strand
TGAATTTAAAAATAAGTTAAACTAAAATATAGATATGAGGTTAAAAAACCTTCTCAAAAATTTGTAGAAATTATAATTACTATAATTATATGACATATATTTATTCGCCCAAAGATCCGAGATCAAAATTTAATTATTTAATAAAAGAGATTTCCGATCCTAAATTTAAAAAAGGAATCTCTCGCTATTTAGATTATCTCGCTAAAGAAACAATCACCTATCAAGTTCTAGAACAAATAGAAAGGAAATATCAAAATCGTAAGTCGGATTTAAGTAAGAAAGAATTAGCAGATTTATGTAAAGAAATCTCACTGAGTTTTGATGGTAAGAAAATAAAAGGGACTGAATTTTTAGTTATTATTTTAGGATTAAAAACGAGTAGATTACCTAAACAAAAAGAGCTTTTAGATTTTTTGGTTGAACACGGGGTATTAAGAATTCCATCTTTAGTTAAAGAAAGATTAACTTTTAAGGAGGCTTTTGCTCAATTTAATATACCTTCTATTTCTAGATTTAATAAAGCGTGGGAACCAATTATGAGAACCATATTTAAAGATAAACTAAAAAAATATCCACAAATTAAAATTGTAGATATGTTGGAAGATGCAGAATACGGAGTTAATGATACAGTGAATGGTATTAGGGTCGCTCGTTGCGATGATACATTAGTATATAAAAATAATCAATTTTTAGCTGAATATAAAGGAACTGTCGAGGGTAATCAAGGCAGAATTATTAAAGACAGGGTTATTTCAGAATCAACTGCTTTATTAAAACATAAAAAGAATGCTGATAGATATTACATCGCTATAATTACAGGCCCTGGTCTTAATAAAAATTTAGCAAGAGAAATAAAAGAAGCTATGAGGGGTAAGAGATTCTTTTTAGCTGGAGCAACTCGTTTTGATAAAACAAATCTCAAAATAGATTCAATTGAGGAAATATTAAATAAGATAAAAGCAAAATTCTAGAATTTTTTAATCGATATCAATGGGAAAAAGTTTCTCCAGCTCTGTTTTAGAAACTTGGGTATTTCCTGTAATATTTTCTACAACTTTTAATTTTTCTTGTGAGGATAGTTGATTCGCGATATCCTTGGTAGTTAAATTTATCTTTGGTAATTTATTTCCTAAAGTCATTTTTATTTGTCTTTTTCTAGTAGGCGGGAAGATTACATTAACATGATTTTCGGCAATGAATTTCATTCCAGAAGGGATAATAGCTGCTTTTAACTTCACTGCTTTAATCGA
>JAFGUR010000035.1 GCA_016938425.1 Fusobacteriaceae bacterium | reverse complement strand
GTTTTATGATGAAGATTTCTTTAGAGATAAAGATGTCGTAAAAATAAATGAAGAAGAAATGGGACCTGCTGGAATGATGAATTTTCAAACTCAATATTATGATAATAAAAATATAAATATAATTTTTGAAGAAAAAACTTTAAAAGAATTTAAAAGAATAAAAAGTTATAAAGATATAGAAAAAAAAATATGGTATAAAGAATTTACAGGAGAAAAAACATACATAGGAGGAGACGATCATAAATGGGTACAAAAATAACAGATATTGATTATTTAAAACTAACAGATTTAGCATATTTGGCATTTGAAAAAAGTGATACATTTTATTCATCATTAGATATTTTATTTTCAAGTCGTGAAGATATATTAAAAGATGCAGATGCCAGTGGGAAAATAGACACAAATAATGCAAATGGGAAAGATGAAAATGAATTATGGGAAGAAAGCCAAGAGGAATACTGGGAAGCAAAAAAGACATATTTTGGAGATGATTTTTTAAAAACTTGGAAAGTTTTGGCTGTAGGAGATAAAAATAGCACATCAGGATTTTTTGGAGTAGCTTTTCAAAATATAACTACAGGGGAAGTTGTTTTTTCTTTTAGAGGAACAGAAGGAGGAAATCCAGTTCAAATTCCTAAAGATATGGCTTTAGCAGATTTACAGATTGTTATGGGTGTTGTACCCCAACAGTTTAAAGATGCAGTTGAATTTTACGATAAAATATTTCAAGATAGTAGCTATAAATTTGATAGAAGTAATGTCACATCGGCAGGACATTCTCTTGGTGGTGGATTGGCTCAGTATGTTGCAACAATGGGGGATATTGCACCAAAGACTTTAAGAACATTTAATGGAGTAGGAGTATCAAATCAACAATTCTTAAGTGCAAATGATTTTTTAGGCTATTCTGATGGTATAGCAAGTATGATGGATGACATTGGAGATTCACTAAAAAATGAGTTATATTCAACAGCAATGGACTTTATAGAAAAATACTGGGAAAAACTTCCACTTATAAAGAAAATTGGTATTATATCAGCAGCATCCATTGGAGTAGGAGTTGAAGGATTAAAGACTCTAACGATTCCTGGATATGGATTTGGCCTTTTTCTAAAGGCAGAAATTGCTAAAGAATTTGTCAAAAAGAACCCATTATGGTCTGCGTATATAGTAAAGGGAATATATGATTATTTTACTGTAAAAGGAGATGTAAAAAAAGAATCAGATTTATCTATATTTGAAGTTAATCATATAGAGAATGTTATTTTACCAATGATTGAAGATATTACAAAACAATCAAAGGAACAAAAAGAAAAAGCAATGGCAATTATATCTGACATGGTAAAAAATGGTTTAATAAAATCAACAAATATAAAGGGAACATATGAAATAGTTGAAAAAGATAATACTAAAATAGAAAATTATTTTGAAAGTATGAAAAGTAAGTCATTTTTTATAGATTATTGCAATTCTATGATTAAACTAGAAAATTCTATAAATACTCTATCAAATACAGAAGAATTTAACAAGTTAATAGATATAGATAGTGATAAGCAGAAAACATTAGATTTATTCTTAGATAATTTAGGATTACCAACAAGAATAAAGACTACCGGAATGAGCTTTGTAGAGATAAAAAATATGGTAAAAGATAATTTTTCATATAATTTTAAAAATATTTCAACATTTTCTAATAATTATAAGGAGAGAGAAACAAATCAAGACTATATAAACTATGTTCATAGTGATGACATGACAGGAACAATATATAATCATCTAGGAAAAACATATTGTATAAATGATAGTTTAATTAATGAAAATGATCCTGGATATGATTCATATATTCAAGCTAAAGATGGGTCTTATTCATTTTTAGAAAAATTATTGAGAACAACTGCTGGATTAGATGATAAAAAGGATATTGTAAGATATCACTTGTATGATGTGTTAACAGCTTTCATAGTCGAAGAGAATAATCCTCTTTTGAAAAAAAATGAAAATAATTATCTAGACAGAGTTAATTCTCACTATATTGGAGCAGTTATCTCTCGTTTAGTAGATGATGGTATTTTAGAAGGCAAAATAATAGATAAGTTTTATTCAAGTATATCGGAAAAAGAAGTAAATGGTAATAATGAAATAATGATAGATGCTTTGAAAAAAATTCTTTCTAATCCAGAATATAAAAAGTATTTAAAAGAAAGAAACATTACATTAAATGAAGAAATTATTAGAAGTTTTACAAAATATAGGAACACATATAATTTTAAAGAAATGTTATCAACACTCTATACAAAAGACAGTAATAATAATGTTATAGAAAATAAAAATATAGTCGCAGCAACAAATTATTATGAGTATTGGTTAAAACCATCTAAAATGAGCTTAGAAGTTTCAAAAAATCTTGTAACAGGAAAAAAAGTTGCAGAATATAAAAATATTGAATTTTATAAAGTTAAAGGCCAAGTTACTGGAGAATTAATGATAGCAGATTATTATAGGGAAAAAAAAGAATCTGGTGAATATATACAACAGTATGGGGAAAAAGTAAATTACTTTTCTGAAATGGAAATTGTAGAATATCAATCTAAAAATAATGTCATCTTTGGAAATGAGTTAGGAAATACAATAAAAACAAATGATGATAATGATTCTCCTTTTGGATTTGTAGATAATAAAATTTTCGCTGGAGGTGGTAATGATTTTGTTTTTGGTGGAAAAGGCGAAGATATAATCTATGGTGGAAAAGGAAATGATAATCTTGTAGGAGGAGCAATAGCAAATTATAAAGAAAGAGATAAATTTGCTGATAGATTAATTGGTGGAGAAGGAAATGATAGTTTATTTGGAGGTTCTGGTTTTGATGAATATATTTTTGATGTATCAGAAGACAGTGGAGATGACTATATAATTGATTTAGATAAAAGAGGCGTTGTAAGATTAATAAAAGAAATAGAAACTCCAGAATCAAAAGAAATAAAAAAAATAGATATAAGTGGAACTCTAATAGAATCAAGTTTTACAATAATGGGCAAATATGGAGAAATGCTAAGAGATTTTAATGGAAAACCAGTTAAATGGGAATATGGAAGATTATTAAATGGAAGAAGAATAGAGAATGGGACTGCTATTACAGTAATCTACACAAATGATGAAGGAAAAGAAAATAGAATCTCTATTCAAGGATTTGTAAAAAAATATACTATAGGTGGAGGAGAATGGCTTTTCCAAGAAAAAATAGTAGGACTTAAATTTCCTAGTTTGTTTACAGGGAATAATGAATTGCATAATCAACTAATGGAAAGTGAAATGAAAGCTCCTCCAATAAATACGAGTACATATCAAATATCATATAATAAAATGGCAATAGATTTTTATGCTGCAGCAGGAACTCAAGCTATTATAAACAATAAAATGGCAAAGAAAGAAAGCGAATGCTTATCAGACCCATTAATCCTAGACCTAGATGGAGATGGAATAGAAACATCAGCAATGGAAGAAGGAACTTACTTTGACTTAAATGGAGATGGTTCAAAAGAAAAAGCAGGATGGGTAGGG
>JAFGUR010000034.1 GCA_016938425.1 Fusobacteriaceae bacterium | reverse complement strand
ATTTAGTTTGGAATTTTTAGAGAAAAATGCTACTATATTATTAATGGATTATTTATTTATTGGGAACAGCTCAGTCAAGTTTAAAACTTTTAAAATCGTGATATCAGACATAATAAATTTTAGTAGAATTAAGGTTTTGTAGGACATTGAAGTTGGCACAGACAACTTCCTAAAAATTCCACTTTTCTGGGTTAAAGACGGATGTTTCGATTCTTCTATGAGATTTGTAAGTTGTTTTTTTAATGATTGAGTTATATTTTATCACAAAAAAGGAGTTTGAAATGTTAATATTTAAGTTTTTTAAAAAAATTATATTTTTTATAATCAAAGAAATTTTTTCTGCTTTAATTTTACTGGGGATAATCATAGGGATAATAGTTAGTTTAAGTATAGGAATAAGTAAAACAATTGAGAAAAAACCATCTGTGTCTATGGATACTTATATTGTAATAGAGCTACCCAATGGACTTAAAGAAAGCAAAAATTTTAACCTTAATTTATTTGGGAAAGAAAAGGATTTAACTTTTTTTGAATTTATAAATGCTATAAAATATGCTAAAAATGATGAAAATATTTCAGGAATAATATTAAAATTGGATTATTTGGATTTATCTTTTTCTCAAATAGAAGAAATTTCTAAAGAGTTAAAATATTTTAAAGAGAGCGGTAAGCGCATTTATGCATATGGTGAATATGTTTCAAAAAATGCGTATCTTTTGGGAACAGTTGCAGAAAATATTCAAATGAATCCATCAGCTTCTACCGATTTAGTTTTGGACGGTTTTGACATAAAAATACCGTATTACAAGAATTTAGCAAATAACTTTGGAGTGGAGTTTCAAGTTATACATATTGGTGATTTCAAAACATTCGGAGAAAATTATGTAAAAGATACTATAAGTAACGAATTTAAAGAACAGTATCAGAATTTGTTAAGCAGTAAATTGAATTATTTTGTAAATGAAATTTCTAAAAATAGAAAATTGGATACAAATACTTTTAGAAAAAACTACTTAGAAGGTAAATATATATTTATGAATAGTTCAGAGGCTTTAAAGAATAAATTTATAGACAAGAAAAATTCTTACGAAGAATATCTAAATTCTAATGAAATAAAAGAAACTATAAGCATTTCACAATATTATAATACTGTGAGTACAATGCCTTATGACGATAAAATTGCCATAATAAATTTAGAGGGAGATATAAGTAATTCAAATACCACTACTGACGCAATAACACCAACTCGAGCATTTGAGCTTTTAAACAAGGCAGAAGAAGATGAAAGTGTAAAAGGAATTGTTGTGAGAATAAATTCTCCCGGAGGCTCTGCTTTAGCTTCGGAAATAATCAATCAAAAAATACAAGATGTAAAAAAAACCAAGCCTGTATATATTTCAATTTCAGAAGTAGCAGCATCTGGAGGGTATTATATGGCTGTTGCAGGTGATAAAATTTTTGCAAACGAAAATAGTATAACAGGATCAATTGGAGTAGTATCAATGTATTTTAATTTAGATTCTTTATACAAAAAACTAGGTTTAAACTATGAAAGTATATCACTTGGAAAAACTCCTGTAAGTTTTGGTATTAATAAAAAGATTCCCGAAGAAGAGATATCTATATTAAGAGGAAGTATGACTAATATTTATGAAGAGTTTAAATTAAGAGTTGCTCAAGGCAGAAAAATAGATCTTTTAAAGGTGGAAGAACTTGCTCAGGGAAGGGTTTATAACGGAATACGGGCTAAGGAATTAAAGCTTATAGATGAAATAGGAGGACTTACAGTAACAATAGAATCGTTAGCTTCCCACTTGAAATTATCAAATTACGAAGTAGTTCTTTTTAATAATAACAATGATAAGTTTAAAGAGTATCTGAATTTTTCTAATTACTTAAAAGGAAACTCTATATATAAAGAATTTAATGAGATAAAAGAGAAAACAGAAATTTTAAATGAATTGAACGGAAAACCTTCTGTATTTTTACCGTTAGAAATCAAAAAAAACTAGCATTTGCTAGTTTTTTTATTTGATATAGAAAGTTGATAAAATGCTAGTTTTTAATATTAAACTGCCTAACGAATAAGGTTTATAAAAAATAAATTTAGCAGTTAACGTGTTTTTCGTCATTAAGAAGAGATTCTAGTTGACTTATTTGACTACTATTTCCAAAAACTAATAATTTTGAATTTCTTTCTATTATTGTATTAGAAAGAGGATTCATTTGAATTTGACCGTTTTTCTCTATACCAATCACATTTAGTCCTGTACTTTGAGGAATTTTGGCTTCTCTCAATTCCTTGTTAATAAGGGAACTATTGTTGGGAACATTTACAAATTCTATTCCATAGTTATCAATGTCATTTTTACTTAATATATCCAAATACTCGAATATATTTTTTTTCGAAATAATATTAGTTATTCGATTTGCAGTAATTTTATTAGGACTGATAATATAGTCAGCTCCTGCCTTGTGAAATTTACTTTCATTGTTGTAATCCATTGTTCT
>JAFGUR010000304.1 GCA_016938425.1 Fusobacteriaceae bacterium | reverse complement strand
CAAATAAATCTTTAAAAATTGAAATTCAAAATTATAAGGATATAGATATATTAAGTTAGAATAATTCAGTATTGAAAATAGGGTATGTTTTTATAGGATTAATTATTTTAGTAAAATTAAAAACAGGTGTTTAAATTATTTTATACACCTGTTTATGTAATAAAAAAATTATTTTATAAATTAAATAATTTTTTTATAAACTATTCCATTCGTCCTCTTTAAACCCAATCAAAACTTTTTTACCATCAGTAATAATAGGTCTTTTAATTAACATTCCGTCAGAAGAGAGAAGCTTTAAAATTTCTTCTTCAGTCATTTCGTTTATTTTATCTTTCAAATTAAGTTCTTTATATTTTTTACCAGAAGTATTTAATAATTTTTTTATAGGCAATCCACTTTTTTTATAGATAGAGGAAAGTTCCTTTTGAGTAGGCGTTTTCTCAACTAAGTTTATATCCGTAAACTCAATGTTATTGTCTTTTAAAAATTTTAAAGCTTTTTTACAAGTTGTACATTTTGGGTATTCATAAACTTTATACATAATATATTCGTCTCCTTTTAAATATTAAAACTATCTTTTCTAAAAATATCTTCTAAAATAATGTGGTCATTTTCTGTGACATAGTGTTCTGAACCTACTTTGTGTATAACAGAAGCAATATTTTCAGGTGAAATATTAAAAGTATTCTTAATAACTTTAAATAAATCTCTTATAAATTCCACTTCCATATCACATTCTTTATTCTTGAAATCACAAATATCTATAAATATTTTTATTCCAATTTCACTTTCTGAAATTTCTAATATAGAAATGTCAATTTTAGGAGTTTCTGAAAAATATATTTTTTCAAGTAAAAGTTTTTCTATATTAGAAAGTAAAAGCTCTGAACTAATACTAGCATCTAAACGTACATGAATCTTCTGCATGAGTCCCCCTTATATATCAAAAAATTATTATCCAAGATAAATATACCAAAAAAAAATAAATTTCCTTTTTTAAATATACAAAGTCATTTCTAAAATAATGTCTTTTCTAATAACATTAATACTATTTTTATTTTTCTCAATATATCCATTTTCTTTAAATTCTTTTATTATTCGTGTCAAATTCCTATAACTTACATTTAAATGCTCTGCCAAATCAGAAAGAGTTTTAAATTCAACGTAATAGGTATTTTTTACTAGATAACTTGCAAAAATAATTTTTAAATCATAACTATTTTTTAATATAACTGACTTATTTGTTCTTAAAAGCTTACTATTTCCTTCTTTTGCCATTAACTTCCAAAAGTATGGATTTTCTTCTAAATGTTTTTTTATTACATTAAATGGAAGAATAATTACTTCTGTATCTGTATTTGCGATAACATCAAACAAAATAGAATCTCCACTTAAAAATTCAACATCTCCAAAAATCTCAAGAGGAGATAAATTATTTATAAACATATATCGCCCACTAGATAAAAAATTTCTTATTTCAACTTCACCTTTTACAATAAAGTAAACTGCCTTTGGAATACTCTTTGCTTCTAAAATAATTTCCCCTTTTATGTAGGATTTTAGTTGTAAGAAAGGTACAATATTACTAGGGAAAACTTTATCTAAATAAAATTGTTTTATATAGTCATTAATTTTCATAAAAAACCTCATATTTAGGCCACGTGTCCTACTTTTTTTCTTTTATATTTTATATCATATAATTAATAAAAATAGAAGTGTTTATCTAATAAAAATTAAGGAGGAAGTTATGAGAGCAGTAGATATTATCGAAAAGAAAAGAGATAATAAAACATTAAGTACAGAAGAAATTTCATGGTTTTTAGATGAGTATTTGAAAGGGGATATACCAGATTACCAAATGTCATCTTTTTTAATGTCCGTTTATTTTAATGGAATGACCAAAGAAGAATTAAAAGAGTTTACAAAAAAAATGATATATTCTGGAGATATTATAGATTTCCCAGAAGCTCATAAATTCTTAATAGATAAACATTCAACAGGTGGAGTAGGAGATAAGACTACAATTGCTTTAGCAGGTCTATTTTCGGCTTTTGATATAGGAACAGCGAAATTGTCAGGTAGAGGTCTTGGACATACTGGAGGAACGATTGATAAATTTGAAGCTATAAAAGGCTTTGATTTTCCAAAAACAAAAGATGAAATGATAAAAGCAATAAATGCAACATCAACAGGGATTATGGGAGCATCAGAAAAAGTTGTACCTTTAGATAAAAAATTATATGCTTTAAGAGACGTTACAGGAACAGTAATGAGTATTCCTTTAATAGCAAGTTCAATTATGAGTAAAAAACTTGCCGTATATGCCGATGGAATTATTTTAGATGTTAAAGTAGGTTCTGGTGCATTTATGAAAAACTTAGATTTAGCAAGAGAACTTGCAAAATCAATGCTTCAAATTGGAGAAAGTTTTGATAGAAAAGTTGTTGCTGTATTAACAGATATGGATGAACCATTAGGTTATGCAGTAGGAAATTCTTTAGAAGTAATAGAAGCTGTAGAAACTTTAAAGGGAAATGGACCAAAAGATTTTACAGAGCTTTGTAAAACTTTAGTTGCTGTAGCCCTTCAAATAAAAGGAGATGTAAAAACTCTTGAAGAAGGTAAAGCTAAAGTTGAAGAAATTATAAAATCTGGTGTTGCAGTTCAAAAATTGAAAGAGTTTATAGACTACTATGGTGGGAATGGGGAGTTAGTTAATGATTATACATTATTACCTCAAGCTCAAAATGTAAGAGTAGTTTTGGCAAAAGCAACTGGATATGTAGCTAGAATAGAAGCAGAAGAAGTAGGGAAAGCAGCAATGGTTTTAGGTGCAGGAAGAGAAACAAAAGAGGATAATATAAATCATGCAGTTGGAATTGTTTTAAGTAAAAAAATTGGTGATTATGTGGAAATAGGAGATGTAATTGCTACAATTCACTATGATGATGATAAAAATTTAGAAAATTCAATTAATATGCTTCAAGAAGCTTATAAATATAGTGAAACAAAAACAGAAATGACAGAAGTTATAAAAGAAATACATTCAGTTAATATATAAAATTTAGGAGGAAAAATGGAATTAAATAGATTTATTGACCACACAGTATTAAAGGCAACAACTTCGGTAGAAGAAATAAAAAAATTATGTAGCGAAGCAAAAGAATTTAATTTTTATTCAGTTTGTGTTAATGGATGTTATGTTCCTTTAGCAAAACAAGAACTAGAAAATTCAAAAGTTAAAATTGCAGCAGTTATTGGATTTCCATTAGGAGCTATGACAAAAGAAGCAAAAATATTTGAGGCAAAAGAATGTATAGCAAATGGAGCCAGTGAAATTGACATGGTTATAAATGTTGGATTTGTAAAATCTGGAATGATGGCAGAGGTAGAAGAAGAAATAAGAGCTATTAAAGAAGCAATTGGGAATAATGTTTTAAAAGTTATATTTGAAACTTGCTATTTAACAGACGAAGAAAAAATAGCTGTAGCAAAAGCTTGTGTTAATGCTAAAGCTGATTTTGTAAAAACTTCAACAGGATTTGGAACTGGTGGAGCAACTTATGAAGATGTACAATTAATGAAAGATATAGTAAAAGATAATTGCCAAATTAAAGCTAGTGGTGGAGTTAGAGATTTTGAAACTGCCATGAAATATATTGAAATGGGAGTAACAAGATTAGGAACTTCATCTGGAGTACAATTGATGACAACAGGAAAAAGTGTAGAAGGAGAATATTAATCTTTTTCATTGTTAAGAAAGGGTGTTATTTATGGATAAAATGGAAAGAGTTACATTAATAGTTTTAGATAGTGTTGGGGTAGGAGAACTCCCTGATGCACATGAATTTGGAGATGTAGGAAGTAATACTTTAGGACATATTGCTGAAAAATCTAATGGAATAACTTTACCAAATATGGGAGAGTTGGGATTAGGAAATTTAACAGAAGTTAAAGGTGTTCTTAAAAATGATAATCCTAAAGGAGCTTACGGTAAAGCAATAGAAGCTTCTAAAGGGAAAGATACAACTACAGGACACTGGGAGATAAGTGGAGTAATTTTGGAAAAACCTTTTCCAAGTTATCCAAATGGGTTTCCACAAATTATTTTAGATAAAATTGAAGAGAAAACAGGAAGAAAAATCATTTGTAATAAACCATATTCAGGAACAGAAGTAATAAAAGATTTTGGTGAAGAACAAATGGAAACAGGTGCTTGGATTGTATATACATCTGCTGACCCTGTTTTACAAATTGCAGCAAATGAAGAAATAATTCCATTGCAAGAATTATATGATGTTTGTAAATATGCTTTAGAAATATGTGAAGAGCTATCACCAATAGCTAGAGTTATTGCAAGACCATTTGTAGGAAAAGATAAAGAAAGCTTTAAGAGAACAAGTAATAGACATGATTATTCAATATTACCACCAAAAGAAACAGTTTTAGATAGATTAAAAGCTTTTAATCTTGATGTAATTGGAATTGGAAAAACAAGTGATATATTTTCAGGAAAAGGAATAACTGAAAGTAGAGGAACTAATAAAGATAATAAAGATGGAATTTTAAAAACGATATCTGCCTTAAAGGAAGACACAAAAGGATTAATATTTACAAATCTTGTTGATTTTGATATGCTTTACGGACACAGAAGGGATATTGAAGGATATAAGAATGCATTAGAAGAATTTGACAACTATCTACCTGAAATAATTGAAAACATGAAAGAGAAGGAAGTTTTAATTATTACAGCAGACCATGGATGTGACCCAGCATTTAAAGGAACTGACCATACTAGAGAGTATATTCCAATACTTGTTTATGGAAAAGGAATAAAACCAGTAAATTTGGGAATTAGAAGTACTTTTGCTGATATTGCTGCAACGGTAGAAGAGTTACTTACTGGAACAGTTAATGGAAATAGTTTTGCAAAAGATTTATTTTAAGGAGGAAATATGAGCGTACATTTAGAAGCAAAAATGGGAGATATAGCAGAAACAGTATTATTACCGGGAGATCCATTAAGAGCAAAATGGATAGCAGAAACATTTTTAGAAGATGTAGTTTGTTATAATACAGTTCGTGGAATGTATGGATATACTGGAACTTATAAAGGTAAAAAAGTATCAGTTCAAGGAACTGGGATGGGGATTCCTTCATTATCAATATATGTTAGTGAATTAATAATGTTCTATGGAGTTAAAAACTTAATTAGAGTTGGAACTGCTGGAAGTTACCAAGAAGATATAAAAATCAGAG
Source organism: Fusobacteriaceae bacterium (assembly GCA_016938425.1). GTDB lineage: Bacteria > Fusobacteriota > Fusobacteriia > Fusobacteriales > Fusobacteriaceae > JAFGUR01. The sequence continues at coordinate 2,741 of JAFGUR010000304.1, read as the reverse complement.
ATATAGTTATTCCTATGGCTGCATCAACAACTTCTTCAATAAATAGAAATAGATTTAATGGCATGGATTTTGCACCAACAGCTAATTTTGATTTATTTGCGAAGGCATTAAAAATATCTGAGGCTAGAGGAATAAAAGTAAAAGCTGGAAATGTTTTAACATCAGATGAATTTTATTCAGATGATTCAGAAGCCTTTAAAAAATGGTCAAAATTTGGAGTATTAGCTGTTGAGATGGAAACAGCAGGACTATATACTTTATGTGCAAAACACGGGGTTAAAGGATTAGCAATTTTAACGATTTCTGATTCATTAGTAAGTCCAGATAATGATACTACTCCAGAAGAAAGACAAACTACATTTAAAGAAATGATTGAAATAGCTTTAGAAATCTAAAATCTTGGAGGTTTATAGTTATGAAAATTTCTAATGAGCAAATTTTAGAATTAATAGATGAAGCAATAAAAGCAAGAGAATTTGCATACACTCCTTATTCACATTTTAAAGTAGGAGCTTTAGTTGTAGATAATCATGGAAATCACCATAGCGGTTGCAATATTGAAAATGCATCATATGGATTAACAAATTGTGGGGAAAGAACTGCAATTTTTAATGGGATTTCTAAAGGGATGGAAAAGATTGATACAATAATTGTAGTTGGAGATACCACAGGGCCTATAAGCCCTTGTGGAGCTTGTAGACAAGTTATAAAAGAGTTTTCAACAAAAGATACTGTTATTATTTTGGCTAACTTAAAAAGAGATTATAAGATAATGACTGTAGATGAAATATTACCTTATGGGTTTGAGTTATAAGATAAAAAAGGACATTCAAATGCGAATGTCCTTTTTAATTCTATTTCAAATTAAAAATTATTAAAACAATTATACCGAAAATGATTCTGTATATTCCAAAAACCCTAAAGCTTTTCTTTTTGATATATCCCATAAGCCATTTTATAACAACTAATGAAACTAAAAAAGACAAAATAGAACCACATAATATCATTGACCATTCAAAAGTTGAAAAACCAACTCCAATTTTTAAAACTTTTAAAAGAGTTGCTCCCATCATAGTTGGAATTGCTAAAAAGAAAGTAAATTCAGCAATAACAGTTTTTTCTAATCCAATAAATAATCCACCTAAAATTGTAGAGCCAGAACGAGATGTTCCAGGTATCATAGCAAGGCATTGGAAAAGCCCAACAATAACAGCATCTTTATAAGAAACGTCCTTTAAGGAGAGGACTCTTTGGCCTCTTTTCTCAAGTTTTGGAGAAAAGAGATAAATTATTCCATAAAAAATCAAAGAAAATGCAATAATATTAGTATTTCCAAAGAAAATCTCTTCTATTTTATCATCAAATAAAAGACCTAAAATAACAGCAGGAATAACACCAACGACAATTTTAGACCATAAATTCATTTTTTCTTTAAAAATAACTCTATCTTTTACAAAAGGATTCAAGTCTTTAAAATAATAAACAACTACTGATAAAATAGCACCTAGTTGAATAATAATACTAAAAGCGTTAGAGAATTCTTTAGTTAAGTTTGGTGTGTTTAATAATTTATCTGCAATTAATAAATGTCCTGTACTACTAACTGGTAAAAATTCTGTAATTCCTTCGATGATTGACATAATAATAACATAAATAAAATAATGCATTTAAGTTCTCCTATTCTCCTTGTTTCTTTATTTGCCCAAGTCCATTTAACTCTGTTTTTTCAAGTGTAGGATTACCTAGATATCTAACTTTACCTACTCCATTAACTTTAGCAGTCAATTTTTTCAAGACATTTACTTCAATAGAACCTAATCCATTTAACTTAACATCTGCAGTTTTTGTTTCAAGGGAAAAAGCATTTAGAGTTCCCAAACCATCAACAGTTGCAGTAAGATTTTCTACTTTCCCTTCAGCAATAATAGTTCCTTTTCCATTAATTTTAATATCTAAATTATCAAAATTACTATTTAAAAAGCTAATATTTCCTAAACCAGAACTTATTAAATTAAAATTAACTCCCTTAAAATCTCTTATTATAATATCTCCTGTTCCAGCAAACTCAAAACTATCTAAATCTTTAACAACAATAGAAATTGTAGCTTTGTTATTTACATTTAAATAAGATTTTTTTGGAACATCAATATCTAAATAATTTCCTTTAGTTTTAATATTAATATCGTTTAAAAGAGAATCCTTACCAGTAATAGTTAGTGACTCATTAGAGCCTTTTGTAATAACTATATCAACCATTCCATTACTGTAGATATCACGAATATTTTTAATAGAAAAATTTCTTTGAATTTCTTCAGAAAAACTAAATAAGCTTATTAATGTAAATATAAATAGTATTTTTTTCATAATTATTCTTCACCTTCTGGAAGTATAAGTGCACAAGCAATGTATGCAATTAAGCCTATACCGCTAAAAATCGAAACAGCCCAAATAATTCTTAGGATGTTAGAATCAAATCCAAAGTGCTTAGCAATTCCACCGCAAACACCAGCAATTTTTTTATCTGTTTTAGATCTCATTAATTTTTTCTCCATAAAAACAACCTCCTTTAAAATTTTTATTTAAATTTGCTCTTCAGGTAAAACAATCCAACATACAATATATAATAATATTGGGATAGAAGTAAAGACACCAATAGAAGCAGGTATAAAAAATAAGAAAATAGAAATTATAGGCATAAATTTCATAATACTAATCAGGGTAAAAATAGTCCAGATTATTCT
>JAFGUR010000303.1 GCA_016938425.1 Fusobacteriaceae bacterium | reverse complement strand
GCAAAAATATTAAATTTAACCCCAGCAAGCATAACGAAAATCGTTCAAAAACTTATTGCAGAAAAATTTATATTAGAAGTTGGGTTAAATGATAGTACAGGTGGAAGACCCCCAAAAATATTGAAACTTAACAATAAACTAGGTAATGTTATTTCAATTTATCTTTCATCAGATCATATTGACTTAGTTTTATATGACTTAGATTTAAATAAAATTCATTCTGAAAGACATACAATTTTAATAAGAACACAATCAATTATAATTAAAACCTTAAAATCTATGATTGAAAATGTTATAAAAAATAGTAAAGGAAAAACATTAGGAATTGGTATAGCTGTAACAGGAATTGTTAATGCTGAAAAAGGTATTTCTGTGTACTCTCCTCATTATAAATGGAAAGATGTTAATTTGAAAGAAATTTTAGAAGAGGAATTTAAGATTAATGTATTCGTAGAAAATGATGTAAGATCTATGGCTTTAAGTGAGAAAAACTTTGGAAAAGCCAAAAAATCTAAGAGTTTTATAGTAATAAATATAGATAATGGAGTTGGAAGTGCTTTATATTTAAATAATCAATTATACAAAGGCTCAAGTAATGGTTCAGGAGAATTTGGTCACATCCCCATTGAAGGAAATGATAAGAGATGTAGTTGTGGTAAAAAGGGATGTTTAGAGACACTTATTAATGACAGTGCTTTAGAAGAAGCTTATTTTGAAGGGACTGGAGATACTAAAAGTGCAATAGAAATTTATAAAGATTTTTATGAAAATCCAATATCAAATAAATTAGTTAAAGATGTTTGTGTTGCTTTAGCTAAAGGCTTAGTTCCTATAGTAAACATATTGAATCCAGATTTTATAATTTTAGAAGGAAATATCAATATAATAAAAAAAGATGTTTATAAATTAATAATAAAAGAGCTTGAAAAAAGAACTTTTGGAAATTTAAGTGAAAATTTGGTTATCGAATCTTCTACTTTTGCTAAAGAAAGTGCCAATAAGGGAATTGGAAGTTTGACTGTTGAAAAAATTATTATTTAAATTTAGGAGGGAAAATGGTTTTGAGAGGTTATTTTAAGGGTATTGAATCAATTATTTTGGAAAATGATGTATTAAGGGCAACATATCTTCCAGAGTATGGGTCAAAATTGGCTTCACTTATTTTAAAAGAAACAAATAAGGAATTTATGTTTCAAACTCATCTTAAAGAGTTAGTAATTCCTGAGTATTCTTCACCATTTAGTGAATATGATTCTAGTGGATTTGATGAGGTTTTCCCATCAATAGATAAATGTTTTTATCCTAGTGGAGAAAGAAAAGGTGTTGAAATTCCTGACCATGGAGAAGTATGGGCTTTACCTTGGAACTTTGAAATAATAGATGAAGAAAAAGTAAAATTTTGGGTAGTTAGTCCCACATTAAGTTACAGATTTGAAAAAATTATTGAATTAGTTAATAATAAAATAAAAACTATATATACAGTTTACAATTTATCAGAGGAAGAAGAGTTTGAATTTATCTGGACTCCTCATGCACTGTTAAGCTGTGATGAGAATGTTCAATTAAATGTACCTTCTCATTTGAATAAAATTATGACAGTTGAACATTCAACAGAACATCTTGGAGAATGGGGAACAATTCATAATTATCCCGAAACAATTTCTCATAAAACAGGAAAAATGATTGATATGTCAAAAGTAGAAAAAGTTGAAGCGAATAATTGTGAAAAATTTTATTTCTTAGAAAAGTTAAGAGAAAATGATGTTGTTAGTTTAAAGTATCAAACAGGAGAAGAAATTTGTTATGAATACGATACAAATAAAGTTCCATATTTAGGTGTATGGAAAACACAGGGTGGTTATAGAGGAGACTATAATATAGCTATTGAACCTTGTACAGGAATATATGATGATTTATATGTTGCAAGTAAAATTAGAAAAGTAAGTAAAGTAGAAAAAGCAGAAACTTTTTCATGGAATTTTAATATAATAATAAAAAAATAGGGGGATAAAATGGTTAACAAATTAAAAGAAAGATTTTTAGAAATTTTTAAAGTAGAAGGAGAAAGAGTATTCTTTGCTCCAGGAAGAGTTAATTTAATTGGAGAACATACAGACTATAATGGGGGACATGTTTTCCCATGTGCACTAGACTTTGGAACATATGCAATTGTAAAAGTTAGGGAAGATAAAATAATTAGAGCATATTCTGATAATTTTGAAAAATTGGGGATTTTAGAATTTTCAATTGATAACCTTGTGAATGAAGAAGCACATGATTGGGCAAATTATCCAAAAGGTGTTGTAAAATGTTTTATGGATGCTGGGTTTAAAATAGATAGAGGGTTTGATGTTTTATTCTTTGGAAATATTCCAAATGGAGCAGGATTATCATCTTCAGCTTCAATAGAACTAGCAACATCTGTTATTTTAAAAGGATTATTCTCATTAGATATTGATATGGTTAGCATGGTAAAACTTAGTCAAAAAGCAGAAAATCAATTTATAGGTGTAAACTGTGGAATAATGGATCAATTTGCAATTGGAATGGGTAAAAAAGATAGAGCAATTTTACTTGATTGTAATACATTAAAATTTGATTATGCACCTGTTGTTCTTGAAAATGCAGCAATTGTAATAACTAATACAAATAAAAGAAGAGGTTTAGCAGATTCTAAATACAATGAAAGAAGAGGAGAATGTGAAAGAGCACTAGCAAATCTTCAAACAAAATTGGATATAAAATCTTTAGGTGATTTAACTGAAGAAGATTTTGAAGCAAATAAAGATTTAATACCAAATGAAATTGATAGAAAAAGAGCAAAACATGCTGTGTATGAAAATCAAAGAACAATAAAAGCAGTTGAAAAATTAAATTCAGGAGACATTGAAGCTTTTGGAAAATTAATGAATGCTTCACATGTTTCTTTGAGAGATGATTATGAAGTAACTGGAATTGAGCTTGATACAGCAGTAGAAGAAGCATGGAAACATGAAGGGACTATTGGAGCTAGAATGACAGGAGCTGGATTTGGTGGTTGTACAGTAAGTATAGTTAAAAAAGATTTTGTTGAAGATTTTATAGAAAAAGTTGGAGAAACTTACAAAGAAAAAACAGGATTAACAGCAGATTTTTATATAGCAAATATTGGTGATGGAGCTAGAGAATTATAAGGAGGAAATAATATGGCAATTTTAGTTTGTGGTGGAGCAGGATATATAGGAAGTCATGCAGTAGCAGAATTACTTGAAACAGGAGAAGAAGTTGTAGTAGTAGATAATTTACAAAAAGGTCATAAAGAAGCAATATGGGAAGGAGCTAAATTCTATCAAGGAGATTTGAGAGATGGAGCTTTTTTAGATAAAGTTTTTACAGAAAATAAAATAGAGGGAGTAATAGATTTTGCAGCAGATTCTTTAGTTGGAGAAAGCTGTGTTGAACCTTTAAAATACTATGAAAATAATTTATATTCAACACTTTGTCTTTTGAAAAAAATGAATGAATATGGTGTAAAAAAAATAGTTTTTAGTTCAACAGCAGCAGTTTATGGAGAACCAGAAAGAGTGCCTATTTTAGAAACAGATAAAACAGAACCTAAAAACCCTTATGGTGAAACAAAACTTGCAGTTGAGAAAATGTTAAAATGGTCAGAAGAAGCTTATGGATTGAAATATACAGTTTTAAGATATTTTAATGTAGCTGGAGCTCATAAATCAGGAAAAATTGGAGAAGACCATTCACCAGAAACACATTTAATTCCTATTATTTTGCAAGTAGCTTTAGGAAAAAGAGAAAAAATTACTGTTTATGGAGAAGATTATCCAACAGAAGATGGAACTTGTATAAGAGATTATATTCATGTTACAGATTTATCAAGAGCCCATATTTTAGCTTTAAAAAGACTTGAGAAAACTGGAAAAAGTGCAACATATAATCTAGGAAATGGAAATGGGTTTAGTGTTAAAGAAATAATTAGAGCTGTTGAGAGAGTAACAGGGAAAACAATAAATTTAGAAATAGGGGAAAGAAGAGCAGGAGACCCAGCAACACTTATTGCAAGTAGCAAAAAAGCTATAGATGAACTTGCTTGGGAAATTGAATTTGATACTATTGAGAAAATTATTGAAACTGCTTGGAATTGGCATAAATCACATGTAGATGGATATGGTGATAAATAATGATAAATATTAGTTTAGAGATTGAAAAATTAGTAAAATTTGCATTAAGTAAAAATCTAATTACAAAATGGGATACTATTCAAGTAAGAAATGCTATTTTAGATATATTGAACTTGGATGTATTTGAAGAGGTAGAAGGAGAAGTTCCTTTAGAAGATTCTCCAGATATCCTAGAAAACATTTCAAAATGGGCAGTTGAAAATAATGTAATAGAAGATAGTATCGTATATAAAGATATTTTGGAAAGTAGAATTATGGCAGAAGTAATTCCTAAACAAGGAGAAATTGTTAAGGAATTTTATGAAAATTTTAAAGAAAGTCCTAAAAAATCTACTGATAGATACTACGAAATATCAAGAGCATCAAATTATATAATGACAAAAAGAGTTGCTAAAGATTTGCATTGGACAACTAAAACAGAATATGGAACACTTGAAATAACAGTAAATCTAAGTAAACCGGAAAAAGATCCAAAAGCTATAGCTGCTGAAAAATTTGCAGTTCAAACAAATTATCCAAAATGTTTATTATGTATAGAAAATGCTGGATATAAAGGAAGAGTTAATCATCCACCAAGAAAAAATCACAGAATAATTCCTGTTGAATTAGGTGGAGATCAATGGTATTTACAATATTCTCCATATGTATATTATAATGAACATGCAATAGTTTTAAGTGAAAAGCATGAACCAATGAAAATAAGTAAAGGGAGTATGAAGAAACTACTTGAATTTATAGAGCTATTCCCACATTATTTTGTTGGAAGTAATGCTGACTTACCAATTGTTGGAGGAAGTATTCTAAGCCATGACCATTTTCAAGGTGGAAACTATGAATTCCCAATGGCTAAAGCAGAAGTTGAATATAAATTTAATGTGTCAAAATTCCCAAATATAAAAGCAGGGATAGTTAATTGGCCAATGTCAGTTATAAGAATTTCTTCAAAAAATAGAGAAGAACTTTTAGATTTTGCCAATGAAATTTTAGAAAAATGGAGAGCTTATTCAGATGAAACTGTTGGAATCCATGCATTTTCTAATGAAACTCCTCATAATACAATAACACCAATTGCTAGAAGAAGAAATGATGAATTTGAATTAGATTTAGTTTTAAGAAACAATAGAACAAGTGATACTCATCCTTTGGGAATTTTTCATCCCCATGAAGAGTATCATAACATAAAAAAAGAAAATATTGGTCTTATTGAAGTTATGGGACTGGCTGTTTTACCAGGAAGATTAAAAGAAGAGATAAATATTTTAACAGAGTATCTTTCAAAGGGAAATTCTTTAGAAAGTATAAAAAATGATGAAAAAGTAAGTAAACATTATCCTTGGATAACTTCTATTAAAGAAAATATTGGAAATAACATTGAAGAAGATATCAAAAAAGAAATTGGAATTGTATTTTCAAAAGTGTTAGAGTGTTCTGGAGTATATAAAAGAGACGAAATAGGTCAAGAAGCTTTTAAAAAATTTATTGCTACTTTATAAATATAATCCGTCAAAATTTGAATGATTTTGACGGATTTTTCATTTTTTGAATTATACAATCCATATAATCACTGTTTTAAAATCATTAAGACTATTTCAGTACATTTTAAACATTAGAAAAACATAGAAATATTCTAGTGTAAACATCTAATAAAATCAAAAAAAGCATTTATTTTTTATTCTTGTGAACGTTTTTGAATTATGATACAATGAATGTGTTAAAAAGCCTTTTTAAAATTAGCTTATTAAACTTTATAAACGTTCATTTTTAACTAGATAAAAGAGTTTTTATTACTTTTAACATTTTTAACAAATTTATTTTAAGACAGATTTCATAGGGAATGTTTTATTACAGGAATAAAAATTCTATTTAAAAACACTAGAAACTTCACAAGATACTTAAAATAATAAAAAGTAATAATTATTTTTATTAAAATATATTTTCTGAAACTCCATATTTTACTGTTGTTTGAATGTTTTCGTGAAAGTATTTGAATGTTTTTGAAAGAAAATGGTTGACTTTAATTAGCTTATGTAATATATTACAAGTGAGGTGTTGAAAGATGCTAACAAGTGAGAGGAAAAGGATTATCCTTGAGAATATAAGAAGTGAAGGCTCTGTAAAATTGAAAGAACTTATGGAATTAACAAATAGTTCAGAATCAACAATAAGAAGAGACTTAAACGACTTAGAAAATAAAGGATTAATCGTAAGAGAACACGGTGGAGCAGCATTAAGGAACAACTATGAAGAAAGTGTAGATGACAAAAGTACCTTGTACACGGATGAAAAAGAAGAAATAGGTAAATATGCAGCTTCTTTAGTTCAAAATGGTGATTGTATTTTTTTAGACGCAGGAACAACTATTTTCCATATTATAAAATATTTGGAAAATAAGGATATTCTTGTAGTAACAAATGGAATCAACCATTTAGAAGAATTGAAAAGATACAACATAAGAACTTATTTAACAGGAGGACTTATAAAATTTAAGACTAAAGCTTTAATAGGAAGAGAAACTATTAAAACCCTAGTTGACTATAATTTTGATAAGTGCTTTTTAGGAGTTAATAGTATTAGTTTAGAAAAAGGTTATACTACTCCAGATCCAGAAGAAGCTTTTGTTAAAAGCACTGCAAAGGATTTATCAAAAAAAGTATACGTACTTGCTGATTATACTAAGTTTGGGAAGGTAAGTTTTGCCAAAATAGCTTCTTTAGAAGAGGCTATAATTATCACAGACAAGGTGCAAAAAGAGTACTCAGAAAAAACAGAGATAAAGGTTGTGAAGTAAAATGGTATATACAATAACACTTAACCCAGCTTTAGATTATAGCATTCAAATGACTGAATTTAACTTAGGAAAGTTAAATTTATCTGAGAAAGCATATTTTTTAGGTGGAGGAAAGGGAATTAATGTATCAAAAGTTCTAAAAAATTTAGGAGTAGAGTCAATAGCTCTTGGATTTCTAGGAGGATTTACAGGGGAGTTTATAAGAAAAGAATTAAATGAAAAATCTATTAAAGAAGAATTTGTAGAAGTAGAGGGAAATACTAGAGTTAATCTAAAAATTAAAAATGGTGATGTTGAAACTGAAGTTGCAGGGATTTCTCCTAAAATTACTGAAGATCATTTAAAAAAGCTATTAAACAATTTGAGTAAATTAGAAGATGGAGATATTCTAGTTTTATCTGGAAGTGTTCCAAAAGGAGTTCCTTCAAATGTTTATGCTGAAATTATGAATAGCTTGAAAAAAGATGTAAAAGTAATCATTGATACAAGGGGAGAAGCTTTTGAAGAAGCTTTAAGTTCAAAACCTTATTTAGTAAAACCTAATCATCATGAACTTGAAGAATTTTGTAAAAAAGAATTACCAAATTTAAAGGATATTATTGATGGTGCAAGAATAATACAATCAAAAGGTGCGCAAAATGTAATAGTATCATTAGGAAAGGATGGTTCTTTACTTATTACTAAAGAAGGAGATGTATTTAAAGGAAATATTCCTAAAGGAGTTTTAAAAAATTCTGTAGGAGCAGGAGACTCAATGGTTGCTGGAATTGTATCAAAATTAGCATCTGGAGATGATTTGGTAGATGCCTATAAGATTGGTATTAGCTCAGGTAGTGCAACAGCATATTCTTATGATTTATGCACTAAAGAAGAAGTAATGTCTCTATTAAATCAAATCGAAATATCAAAAGTATAGGAGGTATCTCAAAAAAATGGATATCAAAAATTTTATGACAGAAAGTTTAATAAATGTTGATTTAAAAGCAACTAGTAAAGTTGGAATAATCGAGGAATTATCTCTGTTATTTGAGAAAAGCGGGAAAATTAATGATTTAGAAGGATTTAGAAAAGGATTGTTAGAAAGAGAAGCTATTAGTTCTACAGCTTTAGAAGATGGAATTGCAATTCCTCATTGTAAAAGTAGTTCAGTAAAAGAACTTGGGATAGCATTTGGACTTCATAAAACTGGTGTAGATTATGATTCTTTAGATGATGAACCTTCAAAATTATTCTTTATGATTGCTGCACCAGAAGGAACAGCAGATGCTCATATTGAGTGTTTAGCAGAACTTACAAAATTTTTATTAGATGATAGCTTTAGAAATGAACTATTAAAAGTGCAAAGTGCTAAAGAAGTACTTGCGTTATTAGAAAGGGGAGTTTTGGAAGATATGGCAGACAAAAGAGATTTTTATGTTGGGGTAACAGCTTGTCCTACTGGAATAGCACATACTTACATGTCAGCAGAAGCATTAGCAAAAGGAGCTAGAGAATTAGGAGTAGATATTAAAGTCGAAACTAATGGAAGTTCAGGAGTTAAAAACGCTTTAACAGATGAGGATATCAGAAATGCTGTTGGAGTAATTGTTGCAGCTGACAAAAATGTTGAAATGGCTAGATTTGATGGTAAAAGAGTAGTTATTACTGGAACTAAAGCGGCTATAAAAGATCCAAAAGGTTTAATTTTAGAGTCTAGAGGGGCAGCTGTTTATAGAGCTGAAGGAACAAAAGGAGCCAAATCAACTGGTGGTAAAAAAGAAAGAACAGGATTCTACAAACATTTAATGAGTGGAGTTTCTTCAATGTTACCATTTGTTGTAGGTGGAGGAATTTTAATAGCAATATCATTTATGTTTGGAATTAAAGCTTTTGATCCTAATGATGCTCACTTTAATCCATTTGCTAAATTCTTAATGGATATAGGTGGAGGCGGAGCTTTTGGTTACATGGTTCCTATCTTAGCAGGGTTTATTGCTCTTAGTATTGCTGATAGGCCAGCGTTTATGCCAGGTATGGTTGCAGGTTATATGGCTGCTCAAGCAGGTGGAGGATTCTTAGGAGGTTTAATTGGAGGATTCTTAGCAGGTTATGTAGTAGTAGGACTTAAAAAAGTATTTTCTGGATTACCTGAAGTATTAGATGGAATTAAACCTGTATTATTATATCCATTATTTGGGTTATTTATAACAGGTGCGATTATGCATTTTGTATTAGTTCCTGTAGTATCAATTAACGATGCTATGAAAAATTTCTTAAATGGAATGGGAACAGGTAACTTAGTATTATTAGGATTAGTATTAGGTGGAATGATGGCTGTAGATATGGGTGGACCAGTTAACAAAGCTGCTTTTGCTTTTGGAATTGCAATGATTGAAGCAGGAAATAATGCTCCACATGCTGCTGTAATGGCAGGAGGAATGGTTCCACCATTAGCAATAGCAATAGCTTCAACAATTTTATTTAGAAATAAATTTGATGAAGAAGAAAGAAAAGCTGGAATTACTAACTATATTATGGGAGCTTCATTTATAACAGAAGGTGCTATTCCTTTTGCAGCAGCAGATCCAATTAGAGTAATCCCTTCAATGATTGCTGGATCAGCATTAGCAGGTGCTTTATCAATGGTATTTAAATGCCAATTACCAGCACCACATGGTGGAATATTTGTAATACCTTTAGTAACTAATTGGCCTATGTATATAGTAGCTATACTAGCAGGTTCATTATTATCAGCAGTATTAATGGGAGTATTAAAAAAGAAAGTAGACTAATAACTTACACACGCGCAAATTAGTTTTATAAAATACTTCTATAAATATAAATTAGATTTTAATAAAAAGAGCTTCCTAATTTTAGGAGGCTCTTTAAAATTTAACTATTAGCTAAAATTTTTTTAATATCTTCAGAAGAAAGTATTCTTCCCATAGATTTTACTACTTCATCTACTACAAGTGCTGGAGTTGCCATTACTCCATATGCCATAATATCTTCAATTTTTTCAACTTTCAAAACTTTTGTATCACTTCCCATTTGCTTTACAGCCTCAACAGCATTTGCTTCCAACATTTTACAGCTTTTACACCCTGTCCCTAAAATTTTAATTATCATAATATCTTCTCCTTTTTAACAATTGCAATTACATTCGCAATTTAAATTTCCATTTTTAAACTCTTGGCCTACATATTCAATTGAACTACTAGGACAAAGTTTTTGACAGCCAGTACATCCTTCAATACATCCTTCTGGAAAAATGACTTTAGGTGTATTTGTCTCTTTTTCATAAACACCATGTGAACATTTATTAACACAAACCCCACATTCTAGACAAGTAGAATAATTAATTACTGGATACCATGTTTTTGACATAAAAACCTCCTATATTTTTATTGTTTTAGTTTGTTGCAAAACTCCAACACCTTTATTTTGCTTACATAAAAAACAACGTTTTTTATGTAATTCCCCCACCTACGGTGGGGAAAGAGAGGGAATCGGGACGGAGTATGAGCCCACGGCAAGGACTCCGTCCTCGCCACTCCATAATTCGACTAAAGACTTAAAAGCCTAAGTCTCATTAAAACGAATAAAAATCTTATCTGTATTATTTTTAGCTGTGTACATATATTTTTTTAGTTTTCCAACTAGCTATTTTATTGTACTGAAAAAAATTTTATTAGATAAAAAAGCTCCCAAAACCATTAAATGAATAACCTATTATTAATATCCCTATTATAACTATAGTAAAAAATATACCTAGTAATTTTGGTTTTACTACTTTTTTTAGCATAATAAGTGATGGTAATGAAAGAGCTGTAACAGCCATCATAAAAGCTAAAACCGTCCCTATCCCCACTCCTTTTTTAACAAGAGCTTCGGCTATTGGAAGTGTTCCAAATATATCAGCATACATTGGAACTCCAACAAAAGTTGCAAGAATTACAGAATACCATTTGTCTTGTCCAAGTACTGCTTGTATTACATTTTCAGGTATCCAGTTGTGTATAAGAGCCCCGATTCCTACTCCAATTAACACATAAAGCCAAACTTTTTTTATTATAAGTAAAACTTCATCTTTGGCAAAATTTATTCTGTCTTTTACTTTAAGCTTTTCTTGAAGTAAATCAGGCATTTTATTTTTGAATACAAAACTTTCAACATAACTCTCTAGTTTTAATTTATCAATAATAGTTCCACCTATAACTGCAAGAATAAGTCCTACAACTACATAAGCTATAGCTATTTTCCAATTAAATATACTTGCAAGTAGTATTACCGAAGCAAGGTCTACTAATGGTGACGATATAAGGAAAGAAAAAGTAACTCCTATAGGTAGTCCGCTACTTGTAAAGCCTATAAATAAGGGTATTGATGAACATGAGCAAAAAGGTGTTATAGTTCCAAATAAGGCTGCCAAAATATTTGCCCAAATACCGCTGAATCTTCCAAGTATTTTTTTAGTTCTTTCTGGTGGGAAAAAACTTTGAATATATGATATTGAAAATATAAGAACTGATAAAAGTATAAATATTTTTAAAACATCATATATAAAAAAATGTACACTTCCACCTATTTTTTCATTCATACTTAATCCAAAAACATTTTCGACCAATTTTTTTACTAAATTCCATAACCAAGTCATTTTTAGAAAATTGTCATTTAACCAAGAAAACATGTTTATTCATCTCCCTTTACACTAATTTTATCAATGTCACAACAAACAACAGAATAAGATTTTTCTCTCAATTTCTTGGTATCTTGTGCTATTAAACACATATTATCACAAGTATTTTTTATCTCTTTTAATATTTTTATAAATCTTTCTTTATTAGGATTTAAAGAATAATACATATATTTTTCTTTTCTTTCATCAAGTACAAGTCCCAAATCTCTTAATTTTCCTAAAGCTTTAGAAACTTTTGGTTGTGGGAGTTCAAGTATTCCAACAAGTTCACAAACAGCGAGATCTTTTTCTAATAATAGCATTATTACTCTAAATCTAGTTTCATCACTAAGAAGTTTAAAAAATTCCAAAGTTTCTTTAATCATATAAGTACCTCCAATACAACATATTCACTTATGTGCATATGTTATATCAAATGTATAGTTTTGTCAAGAAAAAAACTTTGATTATTTCATTAAAATTTTAGCTACTTAGACGTAAAAATACTTTAAAATCAATCCTTTAGAGGACAAGGACTACTACATAAAGTTTTTTATATTATTGAGTAAGACTGTCTGCGAATACTAAAGATGTTTATAAATATTTTTTTTATTGACTTTTGACATTTCTTTTAAAAAGTTGTACAATAATAAAAATGGAAATATACTTTTAAAAAGCTTTTAAATATTTTAATTTTTTATCTCTCCCCAAATTGATAAAATTGATTAAAAAATAAAACTTTTGAAGTTTATTTTCATTTTATAGGGATGTAATAAAATAATGAGGAGGAGTTTATGGCTTTTCAAAAGGATTTTTTATGGGGAAGTGCTTCAGCAGCTTATCAAATAGAAGGAGCTGCTAATATTGATGGGAAGGGTCCTTCTATTTGGGATATTTACTCAAATATACCTGGAAATACATTCAAAAATACAACAGGAGAAGTAGCAATCGATTTTTATCATAAATTTGAAGAAGATATTGCTTTAATGAAAGAAATGGGATTAAAAGCATATAGATTTTCTGTTTCTTGGCCAAGAGTTTTACCTAAAGGAAAAGGAGAAGTAAACGCTAAAGGGATTGAATTTTATCATAAAGTAATTGATACACTTATTGATAATGGGATAGAGCCTATACTTACTGTTTATCATTGGGATTTACCCCAAGCTTTACAAGATGAGTATGCTGGTTGGGAATCTCGTGAAATTATAAAAGATTTTACTAACTACTGTATTTTATTATATAAAGAATATGGAGATAAAGTAAAACATTGGGTAACTCTTAATGAACAAAATATTTTTACAACGTTAGGTTATCTACTAGCTTTACATCCGCCAAAAGTTATGGATTTTCAAAGATTTATAAATGTAAATCATATTGCAAATTTAGCAAATGCAGCAGCTATAAAAGAATTTAGAAAATATGTACCAAATGGTTTAGTTGGTCCAAGCTTTGCATATAGTCCTATTTATGCAAAATCTGAGCATCCAGAAGATGTTCTTGCAATGGAAAATGCTGTAGAATTACAAAATTATTTATGGATGGATGTATATGCAAATGGAGAATACAGCCCATTACATATTAATTTACTTAAAAAAATAGGAATAAATTTAGATTTAAGAGACGAAGATATTGAGCTTTTAAAAGACAGTAGGCCAGATTTTATGGGTGTTAACTACTATCAATCTACTACAGTGACAACTAGGGAAAGAAAGCAAGATGAAGAAGAAAAATTGACAAATACCGTTCAAAGTGAAGCAAAAAATTTACCTACAGATAAATTATTTGTTAACTGTAAAAATGCTCATGCAAAATATACAGATTGGGGTTGGACGATTGATCCAATTGGTCTTCAAGTAAGTATAAGAAGGATTACTTCAAGATATAATTTACCGATATTGATAACCGAAAATGGATTAGGTGCATATGATACTCTTGAAGAAAATGGAGAAATTCACGATGAATATCGTATCAACTATTTAAAAGAACATGTAGAAGCTATTAAATCAGCAATAGAAGATGGGGCAGAAGTTTTAGGATATTGTACATGGTCATTTCAAGATTTATTTTCTTGGCTAAATGGATACGCTAAAAGATATGGATTTGTTTATGTTGATAGAGATGAAGAAAGTGAAAAAGAATTGAAAAGATATAAAAAAGACAGTTTCTATTGGTATAAAAATGTTATTGAAAGTAATGGTGAAAAAATATAAAAAAATTTAGAAGTGGTTTTCCCACTTCTATTTTTTAAAATTTATATTTATTATAATTTTAATTTTGTAATTTATAAATTTTAGCAAAAGATAAATCCATTGAGTTAATATGATTTTTTGCCCATTCATTTAAAAATTTTATTAAAGTTACTGACAAATCTGTTCTTGATTTTATATAATTATTTTTAGATTCTATTAGAAAATTGACAAAAAATTCATGAATTTCAATATGTTGAGAAGCCCCTTCATAATCAATTGTTTTAAAATATTCTTCTTCACTTTGAAAGTGTTCTATAACTAAAGAAATAAAAGATTCATAGCTTAATAAAATATCCTCTTTTGATGAATTATCTTTTATTAACTGAATCAATTCATTCCCTTTATTGATTAAATTTAAATGTTGTTTATCTAAAATGTCAATTTCTAATAATGAGTTAGAATCTAAGATAGTTTTTTCCATACAATTCTCCTTTATAAAATT
>JAFGUR010000033.1 GCA_016938425.1 Fusobacteriaceae bacterium | reverse complement strand
TATCTTCTAAGTCAATTATTTCTAATATTTCTTGTTTTTTATCAAATGAAATAGATAAATTAGATGAAATTATATCAAGAATTTTTTCAATATTTTTAATTTCTTTCAAATTTTGAACTAATTCTGGTAACACTTTTCCCGTAAGCTTTGAATATTTCTCAAAACTCACTATTATCTTTCTTTTTAATGCTTCTGAAACTTCTTCTGATATCATTCCCGAATCTAAAACTTCATATTCTGCCTCTAAATAGTTTGGGCTATCTATAACATTAAGCAGTTTTACTCTTTGTTTTGCTTCTACCAACACTTTTACATTTCCATTCGGCATCTTTAAAGTTTGTAATATTCCTACTACAACCCCTATTTCATTAACACCTTCTGGTAATTTCGGCTCTTCCTCTTTTGCATCTTTTTGCATAAAAAGAACTAAAGTATTGTCTTCTAACATAGCCTTTTCTAATGTTGCTATGGATTTCTCTCTCCCAATAAAAAGAGGTGTTATTATCCCTGGAAAGACAATTAAATCTCTAGTTGGTACAAATGCTGCTCTATTCATACAATCACTCCCTTTTATAACTTTGATTAGTTAGAAGCTTCTTTCCCTTATTTTAATTCAATTTTAATCTTTTCTTTGTCATCTAAAGAATCTTCTGTAATTGTTATTTTCTTTATATCGTCTCTAGATGGTATTTCATACATTAAATCTAGCATTAAAGACTCCATTATAGAACGTAATCCTCTTGCTCCTATTTTTCTTCTAATTGCTTCTTTTGCTATTTTTTCTAAAGCTTTATCTTCAAATACTAATTCTATTTCTTCGTATTCAAAAAATTTTTGATATTGTTTAATTAAAGCATTTTTAGGCTCTTTCAATATTTTTACTAAAGCTTCTTCATCTAAATTCTCAAGAGTAGTTATTATTGGTAATCTACCAATCAATTCTGGGATTAGTCCATGTCTTACCAAATCTTCTGGCATTACATTTTGTAAATAAATCCCTTCTTCTACCTCTTTTCCTGAGATTGATGCTCCAAATCCCATAGATTTTTTAGAAGTTCTATCTTTAATTTTTTTCTCTAATCCCTCAAAAGCTCCTCCTACAATAAATAATATATTAGTAGTATCTATTTCAATTAACTCTTGATGTGGATGTTTTCTTCCCCCTTGTGGAGGCACAGTAGCTACAGTTCCCTCTATTATTTTAAGTAAGGCTTGTTGAACACCTTCTCCAGAAACATCTCTTGTTATACTTACATTTTCTGATTTTCTAGCTATTTTATCAATCTCATCAATATATACAATTCCTCTTTCTGCAGCATGAACATCCATATTAGCAGCGTGTATAAGTCTAACCAAAACGTTTTCTACGTCATCTCCAACATATCCAGCCTCTGTTAATGTAGTTGCATCTGCTATAGCGAAAGGAACATGTAAAATTTTTGCTAATGTTTGTGCTAAAAGAGTTTTTCCACTTCCAGTTGGTCCAATTAATAAAACATTTGATTTTGCTAAATCAATATCTCCATCTTTTTTGCTATCAAAATGTTTAATTCTTGTATAATGATTATATACTGCAACTGATAAAGTTTTCTTAGCATCTCCTTGCCCAATTACATAATCATCCAATTTAGATTTAATCTCTTTTGGAGACAATATGTTTACATCTCCAAAAGTATCATCTAAAGGTTCTCCCTCTTCTTCAATTAAATCTTCACAAGCTTCTACGCATTCATCGCATATATTCGCTTTTGGCCCTAATATAAGTTTGTATACTTCACTTTCTTGTTTTCCACAAAATGAGCAAACTGGTTCTTTTTTATTACTCATTTTCTCCACCTCTTTCGCCTGCCTTGTAAACTTTATCTATTAATCCATAAGCAAGAGCTTCTTCAGAACTCATGAAATTATCTCTTTCTGTATCTCTTAAAACTTCTTCCATTGATTTCCCTGTGTGTTTAGAAATAATTCTAGAAGTCATATCTTTCATCTTTAATATTTCTTTTGCTTGTATTTCAATATCTGTTGCTTGTCCTCTTGCTCCACCTAAAGGTTGGTGAATCATTACTCTAGAATTTTCTAAGGCGTATCTCTTTCCTTTGGCTCCTGCTGTTAGTAATAAAGCCCCCATTGATGCTGCTTGCCCAATACAAACAGTTTGTACATCTGGTTTTATATATTGCATTGTATCATATATAGCCATTCCTGAAGTAATTACTCCTCCTGGGCTATTTATATACATAATTATATCTTTTTCAGGATCTTCTGCTTCTAAAAATAATAATTGTGCAACAATTGAATTTGCTACTAAATCATCTATTTCTGTTCCTAAAAAAATTATTCTATCTCTTAACAATCTAGAATATATGTCAAAAGCTCTTTCTCCTCTACTGCTATTTTCAATTACTGTAGGATTATACATGTTTGCCTCCTTAATATTATTAGTATAGTTTGTTGCAAAACTCCAAGACCTTTATTTTACTTACATAAAAAACTACATTTTTTATGTAATCCCCCCGCCTTTGGTGGGGAAAGAAAGGAGGAATCGGGGCGAAGCCCGAACCCACGGCAAGGAAGTATTCTTGCCAATCCTCTAAAACCAATGCCAATTATTTGTAATTTTGCAACTAACTAATTATTAGTAACTTCTATTATCTCTAAAAAATAATATTACCTTTACATTTTAAAGATAAATTTCAGTAACTTATATAGCAAAGTAGGACAGAATCATCTGCCCCCTCTTTAGCTACTATTTTACATTTGCTACTAAGAAATCTATTGTTTTTTCTAATTCAATATCCACTTTTAAATTTTCTATAAAGTTATCATAACTTTTTGATTTTACCAATTCATTTTTAAATTTTTCTACTTCCATTTTGTACATTTCTGCAATTTCTGCTACTTTTGCTGTAACTTCTTCTTCAGTAGTTGTTATCCCCTCAGCTTGAGCAACTTTAGAAAGAACTATATCTCTTTTTACTCTTGCTTCAGCCATAGGTTTAATTTGCTCTCTAATTCCATCTATTGACATTCCAGTCATTTTTAGGTACATATCCATGTTTGCACCTTGTTGTTTTAAACTATTTTCAAATTCACCTATTCTATTTGAAACTTCTCTAGCTATCATTGAATTAGGAATTATTACTGTTGCATTATCCATAACTTGATTAATTAAAGAATTTTTAAATTCTGACTCTACTCTTTGTTCTTCTTTTACTTTAATTTCTTCTTGTTTTTTAGCTTTTAAATCTTCTAAACTATCAAATCCGCTGTCTTTAGCAAATTCATCATCTAAAGCAGGTTTTTCTAATTTTTTAATTCCTGTTACTTTTACTTTAAACATTGCTGGTTTCCCTGCTAATTCTTCTTTAAAATATTCAGTTGGGAAAGATACATTTATTTCTCCTTCTTGCCCTACTGCATATCCTGCTAATTGATCTTCAAATGTATCTATAAATGATTTACTTCCTAATTGTAAAGCATATCCTTCAGCTTTCCCACCTTCAAAAGCAACTCCATCTACAAACCCTTCAAAATCTAAAGTTACAGTGTCATTTAATTGTGCTCTATATCCTTCTTCAGCTTCTACCAATTTTGACGCTCTATCCACTAATACTTCAATTTCTTTTTCAACAGCATCTTCTAAAACTACGGCTTCCGCTTTTGTTATTTCTAATCCTTTATAATCTCCTAAAGTAACTTCAGGATAAACATCTACAACAAATGTTCCAACAAATTTATCTTCTGTTAATTCTACAGCTTTTGTATTAACATAATCAACTGGTTGTATGTCATTTTCTTTAATAATATTTACAAAATTTTGTTTTAAAACTTCTTCTGCTACTTCTTCTTTTAAAACATGAGCAAATTTAGTTTCAATTGTTGATAAAGGAGCTTTACCTTTTCTGAATCCTGGTAATTCAACTTCTTTAGCTAATCTTCCTAAAATTTTATTTCTCATTGTTTTTACTTCTGCACCTTCAAGTGTTATTACAAACTCAACATTTGAATTTTCTAGTTTTTTAATTTCTACTGCCATTTAAGGTAATCCTCCTGTATTTTATTTATATTAATTTATTTTTCAAATATATTGTAAAACTCATCTTTATACTGGAAATCTTTAATTTTAATTTGAAGTATCTCTTCACCTTTATAATATATTTTTTCTGGATAATATACAATATCAAATTTTTGAAACGGATAAATTTTATCTTCAATTTTATCACCCAAATTAAATGCTACAGCTGAATATAGTTTATTATCTTTTTTTAAAAAAGTCTTAAAATGTCTATCTTCTACTCCAAATTTTTTGGTTCCAATAAATTCTAAATCTCTATCTAAAAATAATGGTTGGGGATTTTCAAGTCCATATGGTGACAATCTTTTTAAATTTCTTAAAAATTCATCATCTATACTCTCTAAAGAAACTTCATAATCAATTTTTACTGTTCTTTCCTTATGACTTCCTCTTCCATCTCTAATAGCTTTACCTACTTTATCTTTTACAAAATCTAATTTATCTTTTGAAACAACAAAACCTGCTGCCAAGTCATGCCCTCCAAATCTGATAAATTCTTTTGAAATTTCATTTAAAATATCAAAGATATTAACTTCTTCTATACTTCTACACGAAGCTTTCCCAAATCCACCTTTTATAGTTACCAAAATGACAGGTACGTGATATTTCAAAGCTAATCTGGAAGATACAACGCCTATAATTCCTGGGTGCCATTCTTCAGAAGCTTCAAAAATAAAGTCTATATTTTTCATTAAACTATATTTTCTATCAATGTCATTAAAAGTATTTCTTTCAAGGCTTCTTCTTTTTTTATTAGATTTTTTCATTTCTTCAATTATATTATAAATTACAAATTCATCTTCTTCTACAAAAAAATCTACTCCAATTGTAGAATCCCCAACTCTTCCAAGTGCATTAAGAAGAGGAGAAATAAAAAAACTTATATCTGTGGTAGTTAAATCTTTATCTCCAAATTTTAAATATTTTAGAAGATAAGTCAAGCCTTTTATCTTTGTTTTCTTAATAACTTCTAATCCTTTATGAATTATAAGCCTATTTTCATCAACCATTGGAACCACATCTGCAACTGTTCCAATCATTATAATATCAATATACTTATACAATTTATCAAAATCTTCATCCAATTTTTTATAAAGAGCTTGAGCCAATTTTAAAGCTACTCCTGCTCCAGACAAATATTTAAAAGGATAATTTTTGCTAAGTTTAGGATTAATTGTTAAAATTTCTTTATCTTCTTCTTCTACCAATTTATGATGATCTGTTATAATTATATCTATACCCAATTGACGAGCATATTTTATTTCCTCTATAGAATTAACTCCAGTATCTACTGTAATAACTAACTTACAATTATTATTGTTCATTTCAGTTAAAGCTTTTTTATTAAGTCCGTAACCTTCATCCATTCTATTTGGGATATAATATTTAACATTTATTCCAACTTTTCTAAAAACAAGAGTAAGAAAGGCTGTAGCAGTGATTCCATCTACATCATAATCACCATAAATATATAAAGTTTCATTATTAGTTTTTATTTTTAGAATTTTCTCAATTGCTTCTTCCATCCTTTCAAAATTGAAAGGATTTCTAAATCCATTTAAATCATTTGCAAGAAATCTATCTATATCTTCTTTTTCTAATAATTCTCGGTTATAAAGCAATTTAAGCACAGAATCTGGTAACTTAAGTTCAGTTCTTTTTGCCTCTAACCATTTATTATCAACTACAGCATGCTCCCATTTCATAAGATATCACTCTACTTAATTTCATTCAATATCTTAGAAATTTTTACTCCATACTCAATACTATCATCTATTTTTACCCTAATTTCAGGTACGAATCTTAAATTTAATTCTTCTCCGATTCTTTTTCTTAAAAATCTTTTTACTTCATTCAATCCTTCTTCAACAGATTCTTTTTTTATTTCTTTTCCACTGTAAGCTAAAGGACTAAAATAAACATCTGCATATCTTAAATCATCAGTTATTTTTATTCTTACTATAGAAATCATACAATCCAATTTAGGATTTTTAACTTCTTCAAAAAGTAACTGTGAAATAAGTCTAGACATTTCTTTTTCTATTCCTGCTAATCTTTTTTTATTCATGACTACTCACTTCTTTCTATGAGCTAATTATCTAAGTGTTCTCTTAATCTCTTCCATTGCATATGCTTCTACTATATCTCCTTCTTTAATATCATTAAAGTTTTCAATACCTAGACCACATTCTTGCCCTGAAACAACTTCCTTAGCATCATCTTGGAATCTTTTTAACGAAGCTAATTTACCATCATAGATAACAACTCCATCTCTTAAAATTCTGATATTTGAATCTGACTTAACTTTACCGTCAACAACAACACATCCTGCTATGTTCCCAACTTTATTAACTTTAAATATCTTTTTAATTTCAATTCTTCCAAGATATTGTTCTCTATATTCTGGGTCAAGCATCCCTGTTAAAGCTTGTTCTATTTCTTCTGTTATATGATAAATTACATTACGAGTTCTTATTTCTACTCCAACATCATCTGCTAATTTCATAGCTTTTGTTGTTGGTCTAACATGGAACCCTATAATAATTGCATCTGAAGCTTCAGCTAGTTTAATATCTCCTTCTGAAATTGCCCCTGCTGCTGCTTGTATAATATTTACAGCAACTTCACTTGTTGATAATTTATTTAAAGATTCTCTTAAAGCTTCTATAGAACCTTTTGAATCGGCTCTAATAATAAGTTTAAGTTCTTTAATTTTTTTATCATCCATTTGTTGAGAGATTGATTCAAGAGTTATATGTTTCTTTCTGTTTTGGTCTCTTAATTTTCTTTCTTTTTCAACTTGTTCAACGATTGTTTTCGCTTGTTTCTCATTCATGATTCCATAAAGTACATCTCCTGCACTAGGAACACTATTAAATCCTAATATTTCTACAGGTGAAGATGGTCCACTTTTTTGAACTTTATCACCTTTATCATTTATTAAGGCTCTAACTTTTCCGTAAGCTTCACCAGCTACGAATATTTCTCCTATTTTTAATTCACCTTCTTGAATTAAAACGTCTGCTACTGGTCCTAATTTTGGATCAAGTCTTGATTCTAAAACTACACCTTTAGCTCTTTTGTTAGAATTTGCTTTCATATCTAATAATTCTGAATGAATCAGAATCGTTTCTAATAATTCATCGATATTTTGATTATGTTTAGCAGATATTTCAACAAAATCAATATCTCCACCCCATTCTGGAGCAATCAATCCATATTCTAAAAGTTCTGTTTTTACTCTCATTGGATCTGCACCAGGTTTATCAATTTTATTAATAGCAACTATTATTGGTACTCCTGCTTCTTTTGCATGAGATATTGCTTCTACTGTTTGAGGTTTAACTCCATCATCTGCTGCTACTATTAATATAGCTATGTCAGTTACTCCAGCTCCCCTAGCTCTCATTTCTGTAAAGGCCTCATGACCTGGTGTATCAATAAATGTTATTCTTTTACCATTTTTTACAACTTGGTATGCCCCAATTTTTTGTGTAATTCCACCAGCTTCTCCATCAGCAACATTAGCTTTTCTAATAGTATCTAAAAGAGATGTTTTCCCATGGTCAACATGTCCCATTATTGTTATAATTGGAGGTCTTTCAACTAATTCATCTGCTGAATCTTCTAATTCAAGATTAAACGCTTCTCCAAAACTTCTTTCTTCTTCTTGCTCTATTTCAATTAAAATATCATAATCAATTGCCAATTCTTCAGCCAATTCAATTGAAATAGGACTATTTATTGTAAACATTTGTCCCTTCATAAATAGTTTTTTTATAAGTTCTGTAGGATTAACTTTCATTTTTTCTGCAAGTTCTTTAAGTGATAATTCTTCTTTTACTTTTATAACTTTATCTCCAAGTTCATTTATTTCGATACCTTTATCTTCTTGAACTTCTGTTGCAAAGCTTTTTTTACCTTTAACACCTTTAGCAAATCTTTTACTATCATTATTTTCTTTACTTTTTGCTTTTTTGTTTTTATTTTTATTACTTTTACTATCTAATTTCTCTTCTAATTCGATATATTCTTCTATTTCTATCTCTTCTTCAACTGCTTCCTTTATAATTTCTTGTTTTTTATTGTTTTTAGATTTTTTTTCTGTTTTTTCTTCTTTTTTACTTGATTTTTTTTCTTCTAGTCCTTCTATTATAGTCAGTTCCTCTTCCTCTGTAAGCCCTGAAAGATGGCTTTTACCTTCTATTCCAAGATTTTTGATAATATCTAAAAACTCTTTATTACTTTTCCCATACTGTTTCGCTAATTCGTGTACCCTCAAATCTTACACCTCCTGTCAATCTAAGAGACCTTGTGCAGACTTCTTATCCATTACGCCTAGTACATTAATCTCTTCCTTAGAAAATACTTCTCCTAATTCTTTTTTAGACGCAGTAATAATATATCTAATATTTCTCTCTTTACAAATACTTAGAATTTTATCTGTATTTTTTTTATTACAATCTTTTGCCAATATAATAAGATTCACCTTCGCTATGTTTTCTTGAACTAGCTCCATTCCAAAAGTCATTGTCTTACTATTTTTCATCATTTTTAAAGAATTCATGAGTTTATTTTCTCTTTTTTTTGCTCTACTTGCTATTTCAGCTAAGTCTTTCATAAGAACTTTATATTTTTTATGTTTAGATAATTTTTCTAAACAATTTAAGCTTTCACAAACATAAATTCCTCTAGATTGCATCGTTTGCTTTTCGTCAAAAATATAATTCCCCTCATTTTCAACCATTCTAAAAAGTTTATCTTTATCTATACTTTTCCTACAAACTATACACATTCTTTGAGGTTTAATCATTATTTTCTGCCTCAGTTTTTATGTCTATTCTCATATTAGTTAGTTTTGCAGCAAGTCTTGCATTTTGCCCTGATTTTCCAATAGCTAAAGATAACTGGCTTGGATGAACTACAACTCTTGCTGTTACTCCATCTTCCAATATTTCAACTGATTTTACTTGTGCTGGTGATAAACTAGCTTTTACAAATTCAGATTTATCTTCTACCCACTCAATTATATCAATTTTTTCACCATTTAATTCATCTACAACAGTTTTTATTCTTTGTCCTTTTTGCCCAATACATGCACCAACTGTGTCTAACCCATCTTGAGTTGAATATACTGCAACTTTAGCTCTACTTCCTGCTTCTCTACTTACAGATTTTATTTCAATTGTTCCATCATCAATTTCAGGAATTTCAATACGGAATAATTCTTTTAAGAAATCTTCATGTTTTCTTGAAATCACTATTTTAGGGAATTTTGATTTTTTCTCAACTTCAACTACATAAACTTTAATTCTTTCCCCTACTCTATATCTATCAGCAATTGATTGCTCTGTCATAGGTAATATAGCTTCTGTTTTATCAAATTCTATATGAATATTTTTTCTTTCATCAATTCTTCTAATTATTCCATTAATAATTGTATGCTCTTTAGACTTAAAGTTTTCATAAACTCCAACTCTTTCAGCTTCTCTAACTTTTTGTATAACTATTTGTTTCCCATTTTGAATTGCATTTCTTTTAAATTCATCACATTTTTCTTCTACCTTAATAAAATCACCCATTTGGGCATTTTTATCTACTTTCAAAGCATCTTCCAATGAAATTTCTAAAGCTTTATCTAAAACTTCTTCTACTATTTCTTTAGTTGATAAAACTATAATATCTCCTGTTTTTCTATCTATAGAAACCTCTACATTTCCGTCTTCTTCATAATTTTTTTTATAAGCAGCTAGTAACGCTTGTTCTATAGTTTCTAAAAGAGTTTCTTTAGAGATTCCTTTTTCTTTTTCCAGTACGTCTAATGCCTCTAAAAAAATCTTTAGATCTTTTCCTTTCATTTTTTCCTCCCTGATTTAAAAATCTTTAAAATCAAATACAAGATTTGCTTTCTTTATATCTTCAAATCTTATTTCATAAACTTCATTATCAATATCCAAAAAAACAACTTCATTTTCAAATTTTACAAGATAACCTTCAACATTTCTAGAATCTTGAATTTTATTTTTTGAAATTATTTTGATTTTTTTCCCAACAAATCTTTCAAAATCTTTTTCTTTTTTTAAAGGTCTTTCCAATCCTGGAGAAGAAACTTCTAAGAAAAACTTATCTTCAATTAAAGTATCTACTTTTTCCTCAATTAAATTGCTAAAACTTGCACAATCTTCAAGACTTACTTCTCCATCAATTTTTTCAATATAAATTCTTAAGTAAAAATATGCTCCGTCTTGAATATATTCCACATCAACAAGTTCAAGGTTCATTTCGTTTATATGAGGAGCTATAATTTTCTCAACTTCCCCTACTACATTTTCAATATTCACTAATTCACCTCTCTTTTTTAAAAGAAAAAGCGGACCTTGAAGAGTCCACTTTTTCGCTTTTATTTCTTTATAAAGTTTATCATATTTTTACATTTTTAGCAAGACTTTATTAATTCTATTGAAATCTTAACAGTTTTAATATAAAATACTTTATGTAGACTTAACTTTTTACTCTTATTTACCGATAATCAAATTAATTAAAGAAATTTTCTATAAAGGAGCTTATATTTTTATGAAAAAAATTATATTTTTAGGGATATTTACCTTAATTTTTTCTAATACATTTGCTGTTATAAACTTAGAAACTAAGGCAGGATTGTCATTAATGGATAAATATGATATTTCTGGCGGTGGATATAGTGGTTCTATTAGTTACAATTTTGGTGCTGAAGGACTATACGAAGCTAGCGATACAACAGAGGTAGGACTAGGATTTGGCTACAAATACAATTCTCCTGCTAAAGGAAGTATATATTCAACAAATTCAAGTGATTCTATGCATTTATTTAATTCATTACACATTTATGGTGTTGCCAAATATACTTTCCCTGAAGTTGGACAGTATACATTTTATGGTAAATACTATCTAGGAATGTCGTATAATACAATTGGAAATTATGATTGGGCTCTTTCAGTTAAACCTGGAATTTACACAGGATTAGGGCTAGGATTAGAATATGGTAATGTTGTTGGGGACTTGTCTTATTGCATTCAAGAAACTCAAGTAACTTTCATAAATCCTGATAATGGAAATTCTCAAGAAACTAAAAGTGTAAAACATAGTTCAATCAATATTACTGCTGGATATCGTTTTGAACTTCCTTGGTTCAAATAATTCTTAAAAATTGTATGCATAAAAAATTTTATAAGTGATTGAGATGTTCAATCACTTTTTCATTTATATTTTTTAAATACTCAAACATTATAAGTATTTTCTAAGGAGAGATTTATTATGAAATCAAAATATCAAAATTTATATAACAAATTTCTTGTTCTTAAAAAATTTATTAAAAACAAAAAAAATATCAAATATTCAGATTCAAGTTCTAAGATTAAAAAAATTTTTAAACTTTTAGTTTTAACTACTGAGAACTTTCATATTAGTAATTCTAGTCTTTGGTCTTCGAATCTTAGTTTTTATTCTATTTTTTCTTTTATTCCTATTCTAGCAATTATAATGAGTATTGCTAGTCTTTTAGGATTTAAGGATTTAATCATAAACTCTTTATTTAATTTACTTCCAATAGATTCAAAAGCTTATGATTATATTTTATCTTTTACCGAAGCTATAACTCATACTAAAGAAGGGATTATTACTATTGTAGCTTTCATTTCTTTAATTTGGGCTATAATTAGAATATTTTCATTAATAGAATATTCTTTTAATGCTATTTGGAAGGTTGATAGTTCAAGAAATATTTTTAGAAAAATAACTGATTATGTATCTATAGTTTTTTTATTCCCTATTGCCATTTTTTTCTCAAATTTAATAAGCAAAATAATAAATGATAAAATAGATTACATTAATCAAAAAACTGGGATTTTTATTTCTTTAAGTTTAAATATACTAAAATTTTCTAATTTTTTTACAATGTGTTTACTAT
>JAFGUR010000302.1 GCA_016938425.1 Fusobacteriaceae bacterium | reverse complement strand
TTTATAAAAATACTTGAAAAATTAAAATTTCAAAATAAATTGGACGGCTATGGAGACTTATTTTAAACTTGATTTTTTTATTATTATATGTTATAATATAATTATAAGGTGGGATAGATAATGAATTGTTATGAATGTAAATATATGAAAAGTAGAGAAATAATTAAAATACGAGAAAAATATCTAAAAGAATATTATTGTGAGAATAGAATAGTAGTAGAGAAATTTACAAATATACAAAAGGAACTTTCTAAAGAAATATCTGCTTTTGATCCGTTTCTTGCGGCAGTATATATTCCAAGACCTGATCGTAAAAATTGTCCATATTTTGAAAGAAGAGAGGAAAAATAAAATGAATAAAAAAGAATTCTTAAATTATTTTAGCAACATGGAACCTATGAAATATTATGAAGGAGATATTCATTCTCTTAAGGCTCAAGAAATGGTTAGCAATATTGGCGATAAATTTCTAGCAATGGAAAAGCGCGATGGTGAATGGTGCCGCGCAATTATTCATGATGATGGAGTTTTATTACAAAGCCGTAGTATTAGTAAAATAACAGGAACTTATGGGGATAAAACTGAATTAGTTCCCCACATAGTTGAAGAACTAAAAAATAATTATCCTTCTGGAACTGTTTTATTAGGTGAACTTGGATTTATATTATCTTCAACTACTTCAAAAGATGTTGGAGCGATCTTAAGATGTAAAGCCCCAAAAGCAATTGAACGACAAAAAGAAAACAAACTTTATTTTTTTGCATTTGATATATTAGCATATAATTATAATACATATGTTGATATGAATTTTGAAGAAAGATTTTTTAGATTACAAAAAATAATTGATTCTGAAAAAAGTCAATATATTTTACAGGTTCTTTCTTCAGAAAATATATTTGATACTTTTATGGAATTTGCAGATTGGGTATGGTCTTATGGTGGCGAAGGAATTATGATTGTTCGTAAAGATATGAAATATGCGCCAGGCAAACGTACTGCATGGCAAAGTTTAAAGGTGAAGAAAAAAATGGGAGAATTAGAGGCTTTAGTAATAGATTTTATTGAACCAAATAGAATCTATGGAGGAACAGAATTAAATAATTGGAAGTTTTTTGTTGATGAAAATGATAAGCCTGCTGATTTGACTAAAATGATTGATTATGGAACATTGACTGCCGTAACAAAACCATATTATTATGGTTGGAAAAATGGAGTAATTGTTAATTATAACAATCGTATTATCAAAGTAACTAGTGGCTTAACAGATCAAATGCGCGAATGGTTAGCAAGTGAAGAAGCGACTATTTTAATGCAAACAGGAAAACTATTTGCAAAAATTACAGGAATGGAAATGACTGAAGATTCCATTCGACATCCAATTTTCTTGGATATTGTAAAATATTAACATAATAAAAAAAATAGCCTTTAGGGGTTATTTTTACTGCCGGAGGATTTTATGGAAACAATAAAAATTACAGTTTGTACAACACCAACTTGCGGTGCATGCAAGATGTTAAAAAAAATTATTCCAGATAGCGAGTTTAGTGATTTTTTTGATATTCAAGAAATAAATGAAAATAATAGAAATATTATACAAGAAAAAAATGTTGTAGCAGTTCCAACTATTTTTATGGAAGTTGGAAATAGAAGTCAGATCATAACAGGTTATCGACCAATACATATGATAGACGACTTAATAAAAGAAATGATAAATTATTAGAGGTGAAGTAAATGCAAATTAGAAAGCGAAACGGAGAAACCCAATCCTTTGATCTGATGAAGATAGCAAAAGCAATCTATAAAGCCAGAATTGATGCTGGACAAGATAAAGATTTAGAATTCTGCGTTAATGAAGCAAAAGAAGTTAAGGCAACATTGCCAAATCATAATAGCATATTAGATATTGAATTTATTCAAGATGCTATTGAAAAATATCTAATTAAGAAAGACGAAATTGAAGTATTTAAACTATTTACATTTTATCGTGCGAAACGAACACAAGATAGATTAAATCCTTGATCAAGTAATGATGAACGTCAAGATTTAATTCTACAAAAATATACTAAAAAAGGTGAAACTAAAGCCCAATTTATTGATAGAATTAGTTTAGGAAATCCTAATTTAGCAAAAATCTTCCGTAAAAAAGAAGGAATTTGAGGTGGTCGTAATTTATATGCAATTGGTCGTGAAGGAAATATTACTGGATCGAATTGTTATGTAGCTACTGCGCCAAAAGATTCAATGGAAGATATTTATCGCGCTGCATATGAAATTGCAAGAACGTATAGTTATGGTGGCGGACAAGGAATGAACCTAAGTCAACTA
>JAFGUR010000301.1 GCA_016938425.1 Fusobacteriaceae bacterium | reverse complement strand
AATTCTGGATTTATTCTTTATTGGTAATATCTATACTCACAAGTTGTAAGCATAATGAAGTTAGTCAAAAAAATCAAGTATATGAAGTTAGTCAAAATATACAAGATTTAAAATTGACAGATATACAAAAAAATAGCTTAGAACAAACAAAATATACAAAAGAAAACCCTTTAATAGAAAATTTATTTGGATTTAATTCTATATGGACTTTAAATGACTCTCTATGGCAAAATGGTGGAGCCAATGGAAAAGGTCCTAAAAATTTTGATAATATTCTCATATCTAACAGTATAATTTGGAAAGAAAATATACAATACGTTATTAAAATTACAAATAGCAGAACAAAAGAAGAAGCTTTAAAGGCTTATTACGATGATAGACGTGACCAAAATTACTCTACAATTGAAGGGTTAGGACCTTTAACTAATTTATATAAATTAGGGGTTGGAGCATTTACTACTATAAATCATGACAATGATGATTTTGATGTCAATCAAGTAATTGGCTACAAAGAAGAAGATAAAGGGAATGGTGGAAATGAGAATTCTGAATTAGGGAAAATTTATTCTTTAGTAAATCTTTTGAGAGAATCAAGTGCATCAACTTCAGCTTCAAAATATTTTTATTCTTCTCCAAGACCTTGGAGAATGAATGATGAAGGAAAAGTTATCCCTTTAGATATAGACAAAGATGGAAAATATGATTTAGAAAATATAAATGGAACTAGTTTTGATATGTATGAATCCAATGTTTCAGTAATCCCAGCTCTAAAATATGCAAGAGCAGCAGCAGGTTCATTAGGAAAAGATGGTGGATATCCTAGCGGACATACTAATGCTGCATACTTATCTTCATATGCCCTTGCATACGCCTTTCCAGAAAGATTTTCTGAATTGATATTAAGAGCTTCTGAACTTGGAGAAAATAGAATTGTTGCAGGAATGCATTCACCTTTAGATGTAATTGGAGGGCGTATACATTCTGAAATTATAGGAGCTACTACTCTAGCAGATGTAAAAAATAAACAAATAAAAGTAGAAGCTTACAATAAAGTAACAGATTATTTTGGAAAACTAGCAAATGATAAAAAAATTTCTTTATACAACTTAGCTCATGAAGGTATTTCAGACACAAAAGAATCTCATGATAATAATAAAAAAATTTATAGAGATAGAATGACTTATGGATTTTCAAAAACAGGTAAGAGTGGAATCCAAGTAATTGTTCCTGTAGGAGCAGAAAGTATTCTAGAAACAAGATTTCCATACCTTTCAAAAGATCAAATTAGAGATATACTTTTAACAACAGCAATTGATTCAGGATATCCTATATTAGATGAATCCAACGGTTGGGGACGTTTAGACTATGTGACAGCTGCAGATGGGTATGGCGCTTTTTTAAAAGATACCTACATTGTAATGGATGAATCAAAAGAAAGATTTAATGCCTTTGATACATGGTGGAATAATATAAGTGGAGTAGGTTCTTTAATAAAGGATGGAACTGGAATATTAAATTTAAAAGGTGATAATAGTTATTCAGGTGGAACAATTTTGAAAAATGGAACTCTTATAGCTGGTTCTTCTACTGCATTTGGAAATGGGCTTCTAAAGATAGAAGGTGGTAAAGTTATTATTGATTCCAAAGACACACTAACATTAGAAAAGGATTTTAAAATTTTAAACGGAATTCTCCAATTAAACAATTCTATAAAAGTAAAAGGAAAAATAGAAATTAAAAATGGAGAAATTTCTATAAACATACCTAAAGAAAAGTTTTCACCAAATAATGAAATTGTCATTATTTCAGCTGATAATATTAGTGGTAAGTTTAATAAAATCACAATAAATGGACAAGAAGGCCACTTAAAGTATAATAAAAATACTATAGTTGCTAAAATTTAGTAATAATAAAAAAGTAATACACAAAATTTGTTAAAGGCTCATATTTTTAAGTATTTAAAGGCGAGATATTTCTGCTATAATTCAGAAATTTTCGCCTTTAATAATTTATTATTTGTAACAGACTTTTAAAAATTTTCTTAACTATATATCCATACAAAAGAATTAAATATCAACAAGGATTACTCTTTGGGACTTCTATCTATATTATATAAAACCAAGAATTAAATATTATACCTTTTCTTCCCAAATGAGATTTAATGTCATCTAAAATACTCCTATTTTCCTTATATCCCTCTAAATATAAATCAGGAGTTATTTCAATATCAGAATTAAATCCAATATAAATAGTTTCTAAATCTCCTTTAAGAGTTGCTTTCAAAATATTAATATCCTCATTTGTTAAATCATCAATAGTAACTATAAAAATATTTCCAGCATGAAGTAAAATATTTCCAAGTTCTCCCAAACTTTCCATTATTTGTTTTTTTGATAAATTTGGATTTTTGTCTAATCCTAATAAAATATTTTTTATCTCAGAATAGAAAACAACTCTTCCACTATCAAATAAATTTTTCTCTAATTGCTTTGCAATTTCTTTTTTATCAATACTTATATCTCCTGTTATTAAAAGAAGCGTAGGTTTTTGAGAATATCTTTCAGCTCTATCTCTTTTATTAACATATGAATATTGCCAATTATCATCTCTACTTTTAGCATTCTTTTCAAGTTGACTAAATTCATCTTCAAGTGCCTCTTCAATTATTCCACCACCAGAAATTTCATAATTATCAACAATTACAAATCTTGAAGTATTAGCAATATCAATACTTAAGTCAAAAGCAATAGGAGAATCTGTTTTAATTATAACTTCAGCAACATCATTTTTATCAACTTGAGATTTTTTTATTGTTTCCAAAGTTGAAGCATCTAAAACTCTAACAATTTCTTCAATATAAGCTTTTACTTTAGAACTTCCTATCTTCAATAAATACTCTTTCTCTAAACTAAAAGGTTCTTTCCCTAACCAAAATAATTTACTTTTAATTCTAGTTGATATATAAGGAACCTTTTCATTTTCTTTTACTGCTAACTCTCCTCTTTTTACATAAATCTGTTCTTCCATAGTAAAGCCTGTTGAATAACCAGAACTTACTTCTAAACAAGTTGGTTCATTAAAAGCTTCAATAGTTTTTACTTTTGTTTTTTTCCCACTAGGATAAAAAACAACAGAATCCCCTACTTTTAAATTACCAGTTTCAACTGTACCAGCGATAATTCTTCTATCATCACTATTGTTAGTAAATTTATAAACTGATTGAACAGGCATTCTAAAAGGTAAATCTTTACTAATATCCTTATTTTCAAAAGAGTCTAATGTATCTAAAATTGTTAATCCATTGTACCAATTTAATTTATCACTTTTACTTTTTATATTTTCTCCAAAAAAACCAGAAATAGGAATAAATGATATAGGTTCAACATTTATAGATTTTAAAAATTCTCTATATTCTTTTTCAATCTCATCAAATCTATCTTTATTATAATCAACTAAATCCATTTTATTTACTAAAACAGTTATTTGTTTAATTCCTAGCATAGATAACAAATACCCATGTCTTTTAGAATTTTCTTTTACACCTTCTTTTGCATCAATAACTAACAAGGCTGCTTCTGCTCTGGCAGCCCCAGTAACCATATTTTTCAAAAATTCTATATGACCAGGAGCATCTATTATTATATAATTTCTTTTATCTGTTTTAAAAAAACATCTTGCAGAATCAATAGTAATTCCTTGAGCTTGTTCATCTTTTAATGCATCTAATAGGAATGCATATTCAAAGGGTTTTGAATTTCTCCTACACATTTCTTTAACTGACTCTAATTTACCCTCTGGTAAACTTCCTGTATCTGCAAGAAGCCTTCCAATAATTGTACTTTTCCCATGGTCAACATGACCAACAATTACTATATTCATATCCTCTCTAAGCATAAAACCTCCCACAATTAAGTTAATAGTTTCTTATAATTAACTTTTCATTATTAACTGCCCTACATGTATCCACCTTTTCTAAGTTCTTCAAGACCTCCACCTTCTTTGTCTTGTTCCCTTCCACTTCTTTCTGCTACATTAGCAAACTTACCTGATTTAAGCTCTTCAATAATTTCATCAACATTTTTTGCAGTTGATTCAACAGGTTTTGTACATGGTCCACAACCCAATGAACGATATCTTTTCCCACTTCCTTTATCAAAATAAAGACTTACTATTGGTATATTTTCTCTTTTAATATATTCCCAAATGTCAAGTTCTGTCCAATCTAATAATGGATGGATTCTTAAATGAGTCCCTGGTGCAAAATCTGTTTTAAATTGATTCCAAAATTCTGGTGGTTGGTCCCCAACTTCCCAAGAATTATTTTTATCTCTTGGACTAAAATATCTTTCTTTTGAACGAGATCCTTCTTCATCGGCACGAACACCGACAATTACTCCAGTAAAAGCCTCTGAATTTTTATCTTCTTCATATTGTCTAATATTATGATTTAAACGGTATCTTTTCCCTTCCCCACTTAGAGTATCTTTTAAAGCTTTTGCCTTTAAAAGCTGACAACATTCTACTCTAGAAACATTTCCATCTGGATGTGTTAATTTTCTATTCAAAGCATCCTCATTTTCTCCATAAATCATATCTAAATTCCATTGAAGAGCAAATTTATCTCTATACTCAATCATTTCAGGAATTTTATAGTGGGTATCAACGTGAATTAATGGGAAAGGAACATGTCCAAAAAATGCCTTTCTAGCTAACCACAATAAAACTGTACTATCTTTTCCAATAGACCATAACATTCCCAAATTTTTAAATTCGCTATAAGCTTCTCTAAAAATAGCTACACTTTTTGCTTCTAATTTACTCAAATGATCCATAATAACCTCCCTATTTCTCTAATCCCCATTTTTGCCTCAAGCTTGATGCAAATCTTTCAAGAATATTTCTTTCAAAAATAACTCCAATTAATATGATTAACAATAAAACTAATGTTATTTCATCTATATCTTCATGTTTTTTACCACTAGTTAAAATATATCCTAACCCTTTTCTATTAGCTAGCATTTCTCCAGAAATCAATGCTCTCCAAGCAAAACTCCATGCTTGCTTCATCCCCATAACTATTGTAGGTAATGCTCCTGGGAAAATAACACTCATATATAATTTCTTTCCTTTTGCTCCCATAGTCTTTGCAGCCTTTAAATAAAGAGGATTTATATTTGAAATACCCTCTTCTGTTGCCAAAATCATTGCAAAAACACTTCCAATAACAATAGTAAATAAAATTGACATATTTGTATACCCAAACCACAAGATTGATACTGGAACCCATGCTATATTTGGTAAAGTTTGAAGTGATAGTACCAATGACCTAACATTATCTCTCAAAAAATCATTTTTAGTTATTAAAAATCCAATTAATATTCCCAAAACTAGTGCAATGAAAAAACCTAAAATTAATCTTT
>JAFGUR010000300.1 GCA_016938425.1 Fusobacteriaceae bacterium | reverse complement strand
AAATTGTGGAGCTCTCTTTAATTTTTGAGAATCTTTTAATGTTGACATATTTCTTGTTTTTTAGTCAACTTTTTTCAGGACAAGACACATAAATAAAAAAGCCACCTTTTAGGTGGCTTTTTTATTGTTTTGAAAAACTTATTTACTCATGTTTTTCATTTCTTTTTCTATCATGTCGTAGAATTGATCAATTTTTGGCATAATGATAATTCTAGTTCTTCTATTTTTAGCTCTGTTTGCAGGAGTATCATTTTCTACTAATGGAATATAGAAACTTCTACCAGCTGGAATTAATTGTTTAGGACTTACATTAAAATCTTTTTGTAAAACTCTCACAATAGAAGTTGATCTTTTAACAGATAAATCCCAGTTGTCTAATAATACCGCATTTTTAATAGGCACATTGTCTGTATGGCCTTCAACCATACATTCAAAATCTGGTTTACTGTTAATTACTTTTGCAACTTTACTTAAAACAGATTTTGCGTTGTCACTTACTTCATAACTTCCCGATTTGAATAATAAATTATCAGCAATCGAGATCATTACTACTCCTTTTTCAACATTAATATTGATATCTGGATCATCAATTCCCACTTCACGTTTTAAACTTGTAACTAATGCTAAAGTAACGCTGTCTTTTTTAGTTAAAGCATCTTGTAAGCGCGATATTTTTAAATCTTTTTCTTTTAAACTTTCTAATGATTTTTCAAGATTTTCAGCTCCTTTTTGAGTTAAAACAGTTAATTCTTTAGAACTGTTAATTAAGTCAGAGTTGTTTTTCTTTAAATAATCGATTTGATTTGCTAAAGCATCTTTCTCTGTTAAACAAGAATTCAATTTTACAGTAGCTGTGTTTAATAAATCTTGCGTTTCCTTTTGTTTGGCTTCTAAATCAGCAAACTTCTTTTTCGATACACAAGAAGTTAGAGTTAATACCAAAGCAAGCATTGGGACAATTACTCTTTTCATAAGTTTTTCTTTTTTAGTTTCTATATAATTCCAACGCAAAATTATTAACAATAGTGTTTAGTTTTATAAAATTGATAGCTAAACTATTGTTAAAATAATTCGGAAAAGTACTTTTTCTTCTTGATATAGTGTAAATAAACAATACTATTGACCGTATAGTATTTTTTTAAGCCAGTTTTGGGATTTCGCTTTTTTAAGTTCTTATTTAAATTTAAGTAGAAATAAAAGTGAGATTTTAAAACTGCCCATAAGTGTAAAGGTTTTCCTTCTAAAAGAAATTTTATACCTGCTATTCCGTCGAAAGTTAATCTAATGAATAGGGTAGAGATTAACTCTTTCTTTGGTAGGTTTTTAGTAAGCATCCAAAGTGAATTTCTAAAATTTAAAAAGGTTTTAAAAGGACTTCCTGTTTTTAAAGTTGCTCCTCCAACATGATAAACAGTAGAATTT
>JAFGUR010000299.1 GCA_016938425.1 Fusobacteriaceae bacterium | reverse complement strand
TTTACATTTTAATTTTTTTACTGTATACTCTATTCAGAAAATAAAATAGAAAAAGATAGAGGTTGCAAAGTTTAAGAGTAAATAATTGGAGCTATTAGGGTAGCTATGATAATTATTAAAAGGAAATTTTGCCGAAGTAATGTTTTTCCTAAAAAAACATAGCTGGGACTAAAGATAATATCTTTAGAACTGTCACTAATTTTATTAGTGTTGAGCTATCTAGTAGATATTATAATTTTAATTTGCTAGATAGTCATATCTAGCTTTTTTTATTATAAAAACTAGGAGGCTACATGAGAAAATCTCGATTATTTTTACTTTTATTTGTTTGTTTATCAATATTTACATTTGGAGCAGATGCTAATCCATATGTTGAAAAATTTAAATTTTTTACATTATTACCACCTTTAATTGCTATTATTTTAGCTTTTATTACAAAAAACGTTATATTGTCTTTAATAATCGGAGTTTTATCTGGTTCTATGCTTATAAACTCAGGAAATGTTATTAAATCCTTTACCGATTTATGCTCTAGAATTATTGCTTCAATGGCTGATTCTTGGAATGCAGGGATTATTTTACAAGTTCTTGTTATTGGTGGCCTTATTGCTGTTATCACTAAAATGGGAGGGGCAAGAGCTATTGCAGAGTCTTTAAGTAAAAGAGCAAAAACACCTGCTTCTGCTCAAATTATTGCTTGGCTTATGGGACTTTTCATTTTCTTTGATGATTACGCTAACTCTTTAATTGTTGGTCCTATTATGAAGCCTATTACTGATAAAATGAGAATTTCAAGAGAAAAGCTTGCTTTTATAATAGATTCTACAGCCGCTCCTGTTGCTGGACTTGCTCTTGTTTCTACTTGGATAGGATATGAAATTTCTTTAATTAAAGATGGTTATTCTATAATTGGAGATAACTCAATAAATGCTTATGGTATTTTTATGGAGACAATTCCTTATAGATTTTATAATATCTTAATGCTTATCTTTGTTGTTTTATCTGGATATATGTTAAGGGAATTTGGACCAATGTACAAGGCTGAAAAAAGAGCTAGAACTACTGGAAAAGTTACTGAGGTAGAAGTTGATGAAGACTCTGGCGACGATATGTTAAAAGAAAAAGCAGGAATTACTCCATCAATTTGGGACGCTTTAATTCCTATTCTTACTTTAATAATTGGTGCTTTAGTTGGATTCTATTTTAACGGTTTAGGAACTTTAGAAGGAGAAACTTTAAACGCTGTAAAAACTAGCCCTTTTTCAATATATGCAATCAGAGAGACTTTTGGTGCTTCTGATGCTTCTGTAGTTTTATTTGAAGCTGCTCTTTTTGCTTCTATTATTGCGATTATAATGGGTGTAGCCAAAAAGATTTTCTCTGTAACAGAAGCTTTAGATACGTGGATTCATGGAATGAAACATCTTGTAATTACTGGAGTTATTTTATTATTAGCTTGGTCATTATCTTCTGTAATAAAAGAATTAGGAGCTTCAACATACTTAGTATCATTACTTTCTAATTCTGTGCCTAAAATATTATTACCATCTATCATATTTATTTTAGCTTCTATTATTTCATTCTCTACTGGAACTTCTTATGGTACTATGGGAATTTTAATGCCTTTAGCAATTCCTTTAGCTGATGCTATAGCAAAAGTTAATGGTTTAGAAGGAGCTTCACTACATAATTATATTGTTATAACTGTCAGTGCTGTTCTTACTGGCGCTATTTTTGGAGATCATTGTTCTCCTATTTCAGACACTACAATATTATCTTCAATGGGAGCATCTTGTGAACATTTAGCTCACACAAAAACTCAAATAATCTATGCAATTTCTGTTGCAAGTATTGCTATTATTTTTGGATATCTTCCTACTGCAATGGGAATTAATGTTTGGATTTCTTTAGGTATAGGTTCTATTGCTATTTGGGCATTAATAAGATTTGTTGGAAAATCTGTTAAAAATCTTGAATTAGAAAAATAAAAATATTTTACACCAGAAAAGTGGCTCTGCCACATTTTGATTCATACTTATTACATTAAAATTTATAGTTTCCTATAAGTATACAAAAGGAGTTTAATCTCCTTTTTTTATTGTAATTGATTTCATTTGAATATATGGTATAATATTGCAAAATTCATTTAATTTGAGGAGCTTTTATGAAAATTCTATTTTATATTTTAATATTTTTACCTTTATTAAATAATATTTATTCAAGTGAAATTCCTTTTATAAGTTTAAACTATGACCACTCTTATTTTTTAGGTGACAACTTAGAAAATACAAGAGAAGTATCTTTAGGATACAGCATGTGGCATTTTGAAGAAAATGGTAAATATCCTTCTGCTTTAATAATTATTTCTTATGGTGATTTTGAGAATAACAAATTGACAAAGAACAATAAATTTTTCTCTATTGGCTATGAGCAGAAATATGAAAAGAAAATTAACAAATATTTAAACCGAAACTTATCTTTAGGCTTAAAATATAGTTTTTTTGATTTTAAATATTTAAATCCTCAATCATATAATAATGAGAGTTTTAATGGTGACGCCATAGACTCTTTAAACACTTATATATATTACGGATATTCTATAAATACTTTCAATAATTTAAATATTGATTTTGGACTTTCACCACAACTTTTATTTTTTAAAAACTCTACTCGAAGAGGTCTTGAAAATAATTATCTAAAAAACACAATAGGTAT
>JAFGUR010000032.1 GCA_016938425.1 Fusobacteriaceae bacterium | reverse complement strand
GGTGTTATATTTTTTCTGACTGTATCCAAGTACTTTTCTTACCTAAATTATAATTATATTCAAAATCTTTTTTATACTCTAAAAATCTATCTTCTAAGATTGCTTCTCTTGCTCCATTCATCATTTTTATTAAAAAATATAAATTATGATATGTCGCTAATCTTTGAGCTAAAACTTCACCTGCTTTAAAAAGATGTCTAATATATCCTCTTGTATAGTTTTTACATACATAACAATCACAGCCTTCATCTAATGGTCTTGGATCTTCTGAATATTGAGCATTTTTTATAACTAATCTTCCATATTTAGTAAATACTGTTCCATGTCTTCCTATTCTACTTGGTTGAACACAATCCATCATGTCAACTCCTTGAGCTACTGCTTCAAGCATATCAAGTGGTTCTCCTACACCCATAAGATATCTTGGTTTATTATCTGGTAATTTTGGTGTTATATAATCCAAAATTCTATACATATCTTCTCTTGGTTCTCCCACCGCTAAGCCACCTATAGCATATCCAGAAAAAGATTCATCCATTTCACTTAATTCATCTAAACTTTTCTGCCTTAAATCTTCATAAATCCCACCTTGAACAATAGCAAATAATCCTTGCCTATCTGGATTTTTATTTGCTTCAATACATCTTTTAGCCCATCTTGTTGTTCTTTCTATAGAGTCTATAACATACTTTCTATCCGAAAGTCCTGGAGGACATTCATCAAAAACCATCATTATATCTGAACCTAAATTATTTTGAATAGATATAGATTTTTCTGGTGAAATAAAATGTTTTGACCCGTCTAAATGTGAAGAAAAATAAACTCCTTCTTCTTTTATTTTTCTTAAAGCTCCTAAAGAAAATACCTGAAACCCTCCACTATCAGTAAGAATTGGCTTTTTCCAATTCATAAATTTATGTAGTCCTCCAAATTTTGCTACTAAGTCATCTCCAGGTCTCAAATACAAATGATATGTATTCCCTAATATTATTTCTGCACCTAATTCTTCTACCTCTTCAGGTGTCATAGTTTTAACTGTTGCTTGTGTCCCAACAGGCATAAAAACAGGTGTATGAATTGTTCCATGAGGAGTCTCTATAACCCCTGCTCTAGCTTTCCCATCTGTTTTTTCTAACTTATATGTTACTGGTAACATGTGTCCTCCTACTTAATTCTAATAATTCCTTCTAATTTATATAAACTTGTTTTAAGTCTACTAACTTGTTCTTTATTTGAAATTTCCACACTAAGCTTCATAGTTGCTACTTTATCTCCATTTTCATTATGTGAATTAGAATTAACACCTAAAATATTAATTTTAGAATCTGATATAATTCTTACAACATCCATTAAAGCATTTGGTCTATCAACCATTGTTAGTGTAAAGTTATACCCATATTTATTTACCTTTTTATCAACTAAACTTTCATCCCATTTCACTTCTAGAACTCTAGACTCTTCTTTTTCTTTCAATGAAATAAAATTTTTACAATCAGATTTATGAATCGCTATTCCACTTCCTCGTGTTACATATCCAAAAACACTATCTCCTGGAAGGGGTGTACAGCATTTTGCAAATCTTATAAGTGTATTATCTGTCCCATCTATTACTATTCCTTGTTGATTTCCTGATATTTTACTTTTCTTTTGGTTTTCAGAAATTATATTGTTAATATCAAGTTTAGGCTCTTCTTTTCTTTCTTTTTCTATATATCTTTCTACAAAAGTATCAACTCTTAGCCTACCTATCCCAATATTAAATAAAAATTCTTGGAAATTTGGCATTCTCTGCTTTTTCAAATATTCTTTTGTAAACTCTATTTCTTCTATTTCTTTTATTCCTACGTCAAATTTATCTAATTCTTTCTCAAGGATTTGTTTTCCCTCTTTAATTTTTTCTTCAAATTGTTGGTCTTTTATCCATTTTTTTATTTTAGATTTAGCCCCTTGAGTAACAACAATATTAAGCCAATCTTTTCCCGGTCCTTTTACTACTGCTTTAGAAGTTATTATCTCAACTTGGTCTCCATTTTGAAGCTTATATTCTAATGGAACTATCCTTCCATTTACTTTAGCTCCTATACATTTGTAACCTATTTGTGTATGAATATGAAATGCAAAATCAAGTGGAGTTGCTCCTTTTAACATTTCAATTACATCACCTTGAGGAGAAAAAACAAAAACTGTTTCATTCAAAATATCACCTGTTACAGTTTTTATAAATTCTTCTGAACTATCAGCCATCTGTTGCCATTCTAATATTTGTCTAAGCCATGAGTAAACATTATCTCTTCTATTGTATTTATTTTTTTCTTTATAACTCCAGTGAGCTGCAACTCCTTCTTCAGCAATTCTATGCATTTCATCTGTACGTATTTGTATTTCAACAAATCTTCCTTCTGGCCCCACAACTGTTGTATGGATAGATTGATATCCATTTGCTTTAGGAACTGCTATATAATCTTTAAATCTTCCAGGAACAGGTTTCCAATGATTATGAACTAACCCTAAAACCATGTAACATTCGCTTTCTTCTTTAACTATTACTCTAACAGCTATTAAGTCATATAACTCATCAAATTCTTTTCCACTTTTCATTTTTTTATAGATACTATACAAATGTTTTGGTCTTCCTGAAACTTCTGACTCAAAGTTATATGCTTTTAGTTCATTTTTCATTATTTCAATTACATCATCCGTATATTTTTCTCTTTCTCTTCGTTTTGTATCTACTAAACGGACAATTTCTTTATATGTTTCTGGTTGAAGATAATAAAAACATAAATCTTCTAATTCCCATTTTATTTTTGCCATTCCTAATCTATGTGCTAAAGGGGCGAAAATTTCAAGAGTTTCTGTTGCTATACTTATTTGTTTTTCAGGTTTCATAAATTTTAAAGTTCTCATATTGTGAACTCTATCTGCAAGTTTGATTATTACAACCCTTACATCTTTTGCCATTGCAACTATCATTTTTCTTATATTTTCTTGCTGCTTTTTAGTTCCTTCAGGAATATAACTTAATTTGGTTACCCCATCAACTAACTCACCAACAGTATTTCCAAAATGGTATTTAATATCTGCAGAAGTTATAAGTGTGTCTTCTACCACATCATGTAAAAGTCCTGCAACTATTGTATCTGTATCCATATTAAGCTCAATCAAAATCTTAGCAACTTCAAAAGGATGAAGTATATATTCATCTCCCGATTTTCTATATTGTCCTATATGAGATTCTTCTGCAAACTCAAATGCACTTATTATTTTTTCTTTATCTAAATTTTGTTTAGATAAAGACATTTTATTTAACAATCGTTCTTTATATCCCATAAAAACCACCATTCTCAAAATAGTTTAATTTATAATTTACTAA
The DNA here is from genome assembly GCA_016938425.1 of Fusobacteriaceae bacterium. Classification (GTDB taxonomy): domain Bacteria; phylum Fusobacteriota; class Fusobacteriia; order Fusobacteriales; family Fusobacteriaceae; genus JAFGUR01. Next base: position 16,246 of record JAFGUR010000032.1, on the reverse strand, counting down.
AAATTTTAAAAAGCTAAAAATTCAAGTAAATTATAAAAGTTTGTTGACTATTATTTTACACTAATTATAGAAAAAAAGCGACATTTTTATATCGCTTTTTGGGTATTTTATTAATATTTAATTATTGAAAAAACTTTTTCACCATCAAGTTTTTCTTTTCCATTTAAATCTTCTAACTCAATCATAAATGCTAATTCTTCTATATCACCTTCAAGTTTTCTTACTAAGTCAACCATAGCCTTAGCAGTTCCCCCTGTAGCTAATAAATCATCAACAATTACTAGTTTATCACCTTTTTCAAAAGCATCAATATGAATTTCAACCTCATTTTTTCCATATTCTAATTCATATGAAGCACTTGCTGTTTTATAAGGAAGTTTTCCTTTTTTTCTTATAGGTATAAATCCTGCACCTATATTATATGCAATTGCCGAACCAAATATGAACCCTCTTGCATCTGCTCCTAAAATATACTTAATTCCTTTATCTTTATATCTTTCACTAAAAATATCTATAACATCTTTTAATCCTTTTGGATCTTTTAATAAAGTTGTTATATCTCTAAATAGAACTCCTTCTATTGGAAAATCAGGTATATCTCTTATAAGTTCTTTCAAATAATTATAAGATTTCTCCATTTTGCCTCCTATATCTTTGATTTTTCTTAACAAGGAATTATAAATAATTTTCCACCTTTTGTCAAGTATTCCTTATTTACTCCCAAATATTTCCAATATAATTAATTTTATTAAAATCTCCATTTTTTAACTGATTTTTCATATTTGGATAAATAGTATAATTATCTAATTCATCCCTATTTAAATATTCTGCTCCTACAATTCTTTCTTCATTAGGTAATTTTAATACCCCACTTTTGTATTTAACTATAAAAACAAAATTTATTATGTGCTTTTCTCCTGTAGGATCAACTCCTTCAGAAATTATACACATTTTATCTACTTCCACTTCTAAATTAACTTCCTCTAAAAACTCTCTCTTTAAAGCCACTTCAAAAGTTTCTCCAAAGTCTACTCCACCACCTGGTAGAAGATAGTATTCCTTATTATTTTTTCTATGTTTAACAAATAAAATTTCCCCATTATTTTCTAAGATTCCAGAAACTCTTATTCTAGGTTCTTTCATTTAATTTTCTCCTTTTATTACCAAAATGGTTATATCATCATTTTGTTTTGCTTCTTCTGTAAAAATCTTTATATCTCTATAAATTCCTTCTACCATTTCCTTTGCATTACACTCTTTCTTATTTTCTATACTTTTCAAAAATTTTTCTACTTCATAAAATTCGCCATTTTCTTTTCTAGCTTCTACAACTCCATCTGTATAGAAAATTGCTATATCATCTTTCAAAAATTTAATTTCTTTCTTTGTATATGTTTCTTCCATAACTCCTAAAACTAATGAATCACTACCATATTTTTCAAAAGAATTTTTCTTATTATTGTAAAATATAAGTGGATCATGTCCTGCTGAAGAAAACTCTAAAGTTTCTTTCTCTTGATTGTATGCAAAACAAATTGCTGTTATAAATCTTCCACCTATATTTTCTTTTAATAAAACAGCATTAATTCTATTTAAAATAATCTCTGGAGAAAATTCTTTTAATTCTTCTACTATCATTCTAAATATTGTTCTTACCATACTTACAAGCAAAGAAGCTGGTATTCCTTTTCCTGAAACATCTGCAACTATTCCAATTAATTCATTATCTGAAATTTTTAATAAATCATAATAATCCCCACCTATAACTTTTGCAGGAACATTATATCCTGACACACTTACTTTTTCAAAATTTGGCATTTCCTGAGGAAAAAGTCCTGCTTGAATACTCGCTGCTATTTTTAATTGTTCTTCTTCTTTTTGTCTTTCAATTTCATTTTTAAAATAATCTATATTTTGTACTGCTATGGACATTTGATTTATCAACGATGTCTATAAATTTACATTTGCTGCTGTATATTCATCATCCTTATTAAATAAAATAACTCCACCTTTAATTTCTTCATTAAAAAATATAGGAGTTTCAACAAAATTTTCAATAGTATTTTTTATTTTAAGGGACAGCTCATTAAAATTTTCAACTTTCTGAACTTCATTAACTATAAGTGATTTTTTTATTTTTTTCATCTGAAACATAATATGCTTATTTATTGTTTCTTCTCTCAACTCTTTAATTAAATCTTTATCTTTTAAGTTTTCTATCTTAGTAATTTTTATTTCATCATTAAAATATTCATATATAAGACCAAACTCTGTATTAGTAATCTCCAGTAAAGTATTCAAAATTGTTTTTTCAATACTTTTTTTATCATATATTTTTCCAATTTTTTTACCTACCTCATAAAGGGTAACTATTTCTTCATACATATTTGACATCTGCTCTAAATGAACTTCCAAATTTGAATTTGTCTCTTCTAATTGCATTTTCAAATTGATTATTTCTTCATTTAAACTCTCAGAATTTTTATTATTCAATCTCGTTTTAAAATGTTCTTCTAATATTAAAAGTAATATTGAATATTGTTGTTTTATAATAGATTGAACTTCTTGGTGTTTTAAAAATTCTGTTTTCTTTAAATTAAACATTATAAACCCTATTTTTGAGTTTTGGTGTTCCAAAACAAATATGATATCACAATCATAAAATTCATTTATCCTATGGTTCATGTATACATTAGAATCCATAAGTTCTAACTCTTCATAATTATATTTACTATTTATTTCTGTTGATAATTTATGATGTAACTTATACCTATCGTCTTTTTTTTCACCTATCAAGAGATTATCGATATCAAAATGATTATCAATATAAAAAAGTAATTCCTCAAAAAAGTCATTAAAATCATGTGAATTTTCTTTATAATCAATTATAAACTCACTAGTTCTATTAAGTACTGTTTTGCTGTATTCTAAAACTTCTTTTTTTAGTTCATATTTTTTCATTTTTTTATCAATTTTTTCTCTATCCATAGCCATTTCAGTCCCTTTTTGTGTAGAATCATATATATACTTTGTTTTATAAAATCCTAATTCTTTGAAAACCTTATCAACTTCTTCATTAAAAAAATATTCAAAACCATTAAAAGTATCTAAGCTAAGTCCCTTTAAATAATTTGTATTATCAATGTGATATTTTTCGTTTAAAAAAACTGTTTTTTTTACTAGTTTTTTATAAAAACTTCTTATTCTAACTTCAAAAATAAAGTAACTTACTAAAAATATAAGTATTTGAAAAAAATAAATTTCAATATAAAATTCAATTTTTAATTCGTTTTTACTCAATAATCCAAATAAAAAAAATGGAGATACTGAAAAAAACATAAAAAGAATTAGTTTATATGTTAATTTTAGTCTCCATTCTTTCATAAAATCATCCCTTAATTAAGTCTATTTAATATTGCATTTATTTCATTAATTTTTGTATAATCATTTAATCCTTTATACACTTCTAAAGCAACTTCTAGATAGTTCTTTTTATATTTTTCTTCTTCTGGAATTAAGTCTAAAAATTGTTTTGCTAAAATATAATTTTTTAATTCTATACACATTTTAGCTGCTTCAAGATTTATAACTCTATTTGCTCCATTGTCTATAATATATTTTTTATAAACTTCCACTGCTTCTGTATATTTCCCCAAATTAAATGCCAAATGTTTTCCATAAATATACACTACTTCTGGATTATTAGTATTTGATTCATATAATTTAGTTATATAAGGATGTAATTCTCCTAATCTCTTAGTTTGTAATAATATTTCTCCATATACTTTAGAAAAATATAAATCGTCTGTTTTCTTTGCCGATATTGATTTTAAAATTTCATAAGATTTTTCATAATTTTTTAAACCAAAATAATTATACCCTACCAAAGCAATAATATCATTTGATACAATCTCTGGATTTGTTGTTTCTAATAATTTTAATGATTTATCATACTCTTCATTGTTATAATAAATTGTTCCTAAATTAAACCTAACTAAAGAATCATTCGGATTTATTTTTAAAAATTCTAAATAAAATCTTTCTGCATTTTTAACATCTCCAGCTTGCCAATAGTTATAGGCTAATTCTCTTAAAACCATTGTATCCTTTGAGTCTATATTATAAGACATTAATAAAAAATCTATTGCTTTACTATATTTGCCTTGTTGTGATTGATTAAGACCTTTTATAAGATTATATTGCTTTTGCTTAAATTTAGAATCATCTTTCTTTTTACTATTAGAACATCCCATCATAAGTAATGCGAATAATAATAGCACTAATATTTTGCTCCTCTTTTTCATTATTCCTCCTCAGATTTATTCTTAGGACTAATAGCCCCTGCTGAAATTATTGATTTTAAAGTTTCTTCTATCTGTATATCTAATTCAATACATTCTTCTTTTTTAGCTATTACAAAGTAACCAGAAGTTGGATTAGGTGCTGTTGGTACAAACAAACTACACATTTCTCCTTTTCCTATAAGATTTTCAAAACTATAACTTCTCTCTTTAGTTAACAATCCCATAGAATAAAACCCTTTTTTAGGATACTCTACTAAAATTGTCTTTTTATAAGCTTCATTATTCTTTGAAAAAATTAAATCTCTAATTTGTTTTATGCTAAAGTAAATTGATTTTCCTAAAGGAATTTTAGAAATTATTCTTTCTACATATCTTAGTGTTCTTTTACTAACAAAAGTATTAATTGAAAATCCTATAAAAAATATCATTAATATTAAGAATAATAATGATAAGACAGAAATTATTAAAGAAATTATAAATCTAATTGACTCAAAATCATTATTATAATTGATAAGTTTTTCAGATATAAAACTTATTGGTATAATTGAGGTAACCATCCCTGCTATTATTTTATAAACAAATACAATAACATAAAGAGTTCCAAAAGTAGGAAGCAATGCCATAAATCCTGCTAATAAGTTTTTTCTCAAATTAGTCATTTCTTTCCTCCTTAGGCTCTAAAGCTCCTGATGAAACTATTAATTTTAATGCTTCTTCATATGTATAATTAGTCTCTAATATTTTTTCTATAGATATCATTATAAATAAACCTGTAGTAGGATTTGGAGTTGTAGGAATAAAAACATTTATCAATTTCTCTTTCCCATTATCAACCTTTGATGAAATATATTGATTATTTTCATTAGTTACAAATCCTAAAGCATATATACCATCTCTTGGATATTCTACCAAAACTACCTTCTTATATGAAGGTTTTGTTTCTGAAAAGAAAACTTCTATTATTTGTTGAAATAACGAATATACAGTTTTAATTAATGGTATTTTATCCAAAATGCTTTTTAAGTATTTTGAAGTTCCTTTATTAATATATACACCTGAAAAATAAACAACAAAGAACATAAAAATAAGAGATAACAAAAACACAATGAACATTACTATATTTTCTTTACTTTCTAATGAAGAATTAAAAGATATTAATATTTGAGTCATTGTATTTAGTGGCATTATACTACTAATCACTCCCGCTATAAACTTGTAAACAAAAAACAATAAATAAAATGTCAAAAATATTGGCAAAGAAGAAAGCAATCCTGTTACAAAATGTTTTCTAATACTATTATTCTTCATGCTTTATATACTCCTCACCTTTTAAAACCAATAAAACTTTTACAACTCTTCTGTTGTCTACTTCAAGTACTCTTAATTCTATTTCATCTTCTTCGTCATTAATAACATCTTTTTCAAGGGGTACTCTTCCTAAAGCTGTATAAATATAACCTCCTAAAGAATCATAATCTTCGCTAACAGGTATATTTAATCCTATTTCTTCATTTATTTGATCAATGCTAAGCATTGCATCTATAATATATTTGTTGTCTGCAACTTTTCTTATTTCTTCATCATGTTCGCCATCAAATTCATCATTTATATCCCCAACAATTTCCTCTATTAAATCTTCTATTGTTATTATTCCACTTGTTCCACCATATTCATCTAAAACAATAGCCATATGAATTTGATTTTTTTTAAACTCTTCTAACATTTCAAATAAGGGTTTAGTTTCAGGCACAAAATAAGCTTCTCTAATCAAATATTTTACAGCTTTATCCAACTGTCTTTCTCTTATCACATTAAAGATATCTTTTAAATATAATACTCCAATAATATTATCGATTTTTTCTTCGTAAACTGGTATCCTTGAATACCCGTTTCCTATCATTTCTTCCCAAACTTCATTTAATGTTTTTGAAGCCTCCACTGCATAAACTGTTGTTCTAGGAATCATTATTTCTTTAACTGTTGTATCTGTAAATTCAAAAATGGAATGAATCATTTTCTTTTCTTCTTCTTCAATGACTCCTTCTTCTTCTCCCACTGATACAACTGATTTTATTTCTTCTTCTGTAATTATTAACCCTATATTATTTAAATCTGTTCCAAAAATTTTTACTATTACTTTCGATATTGACATTAATAATATTGATACTGGTAGTAAAATTTTACTCAAAAAGAAGACAAACTCAATTACTGCTCCCGATATTTTTGTAGAATATGCCTTTGCTATAACTTTAGGAGTTATTTCTCCAAAGATTAACAAAATTATTGTCATAATTATTGTAGCAATTCCTATAGCTTTTGAGTTATTCCCTAAAAAATTTATTGCTACCATCGTTGCTATTGAAGAACCTAATATATTAACTATATTATTTCCTATCAATAATGCAGTTAAAAGTTCATTCGGATTTTTCAACCAAAACTTTAACATTTCTCCTTTTGTTTTGCTTTCATCACTTATTTCTTTAAGTTTAGACCTATTAAATGCTGTCAAAGCTGTTTCTGATGCTGAGAAAAAAGCAGAGAGACCAACCAATACCAATAACAAAATGACCAGACCGTACGTTTCCAATTGTTTTATACACCATCCTTAAAATTATATGCTATTTATTAAATCACTTTTTGTAACTATTCCAATTAATTTTTCATTTTCAACCACTAACGCAAACTCTTCAAACTCCTCTAAAATATTAGTAATTACATGTTCTATTGTATCTTCTTTTGTTACTTTAAAATATTCTTTTCTCATTAATCCTTCAGCATCATATGCAACATATTTTTTCATTCTTTCTTTAAACTCTTTATTATTTGTAAATGCTAAAGTTAAATCATTAATCGCCAAAATTGGTGGAACTGGAGCTTTTTCCCCTTTTATTAAAAGATCGTCTCTTGTAACTACCCCTATAATTTTATCATTCTCAATTACAGGTAATTTCCCCACTCCATGTTTTTTCATTATATCAATTATTTCTAATAAATTTGTTCCTTTATTTATTGTTATTACATTTTTATTCATCACATCACTTATACTTTTCATTAAACTCACCTCTCATGATATCATATTTTAAATCAAAAATAAATAGGTTTTAATAAGGAAGAGTATAAATCCACTCTTCTGTTGCTAAATTATAAGTTAATATTTCTTCTTCTTTGAAAAATAGAGCAATTTCTCTTTTAGCACTTTCAACACTATCAGATGTATGTATTACATTATGACCTGTATCCAATACATAGTCTCCCCTAATAGTCCCTGGCATTGCATCTAAAGGCTTTGTAGACCCTGCCATTTTCCTTACAATCTGAACTATTTCTTTTCCTTCCATAACCATTGCAACAACTGGTCCTGCAGTTATTGTATCTATTAAATCATTAAAAAATTCTTTTCCTTCATGTTCTACATAGTGCTTTGCTGCAAGTTCCCTTGACATTCTCATAAGTTTTAATGCAACAATCTTTACTCCTTTTTTTTCAAATCTCGATAAAATTTCTCCTACGTATTCTCTTTGAACTCCCCCTGGCTTTACCATAACAAATGTCTTTTCCATTATAAGACCCCCTTCAATTTTGAATACTTTCCTAAGTTAAAATAAACTCTATTGATTAGATTATACTATATTTTGTTCAACATAACAAATTTTTAGATATATTTTTCGCTATTTTCAAAAAATTTATAAAAAAGTTTTACTAGATTTCTAATACCTAATTTCCTTAAGCTATGATTAATTTACTATCAAAATTAAAAAAAGTAATTTAATACATTTTGGTTTGTGATTAATTATATTAAAATTTATAGTATAAAAAAGCTCTGTTTATATAACAGAACCTTTATAAAAGTTTTTTATTTTATCATATCGAAAATTAAAGTTCACACTTTAAACTAACAAACTCCATTTTTCTTCTAGCAATAAAAAATCCGACCACTCTAAATTATTCTTTGTATAACTTAAAAGTTCTATGTAAACAATTTTTTCTGCTTCTCTAAAGGATAACAAAGACTTTAAACTTAATTCTCTAATTTTATTTTTTTCAAACCCTTTAGATAATTCTATAAGTTCTTTAGTTTTAATAATTTTTATATCTATCAATTTTATTTTTTTTAAAACTAAATTCATCACTTCTTCTCTTGAAAGATGATTAGAAAAAGTTAAAAACATCACAAACATACTCGGATCAATTTCAACATCTTTTATAAAATCTCTAAGTGATTTTTGCAATATCACTAATCCCTCATCTGTTGAAGAAAACAATTGTTTTTCCAAATTATTCTCTTCTTGTTCACATATTTTTATTAAATTTAGTTCACTTAATTTTACAAGCCTTTCTAAAATTAATACACTTGAATAATTAAGCCATCTATCTAATCTAATATATTCAGCTATTTCCAAAAGATTTTTTAATTTAACTGGTTTTTCTGCAACACAACCTAAAATAAACAAATCCAATTTCATAAAACCCTCCAATTTCTCTTCTGTTTTTTCCCCTATTTATATTTTAATATATTTTTTCGCTTTTTCAAGTTTTTTTGATTTATTTTTGATTGTTTTGTTTTTTTTTAGCTCATATAATTTTAGTTTTATAAAAATAAAAAAACTATACCTAAGCATAGTTTTTGTATTTTATAAAATTTATTTTTCTTTATAAATATAAAAATTAAATGTTTTAAATAAAGCCTAGTAGATTAATAATTTTCTGGAAACATTATTCTTTCTACACCTTCAATAATTATATGAAGTATCATCATATGAATTTCTTGAATTCTATCACTTGTTTCCCCTGGAATTATAAATTCATAATCACACATTCCTTTTAATTTCCCACCATCTTTACCCAACAAACCTACTGTTTTTAATCCTTTTTCTTTAGCAATTTCTATCGCTTTTATTATATTAGGAGAATTTCCACTAGTTGAAATTCCTATAAACAAATCATCTTTATTCCCAAAAGCTTCTACCCCTTTAGAAAAAATAAAATCGAATCCATAATCATTCCCAACACAAGTTATATGTGAAGAGTCACTTATTGCTATTGCAGGTAAAGGTCTTCTTTCTTTTCTAAATCTACCTGTGAATTCTTCAGCAAAATGAAGAGCATCACAGTTACTCCCACCATTCCCAGCAATTAAAGCTTTTCCTCCATTTTTAAATATTTCTGCTAAATCAACTGAAATTTTTTCTGTTATTTTTTCTTTTTCTTCTTTTTCAATAAAATCTTTTAATAAATCTAATGTAATTTTATATGAATCGATAAGTGCCATTTTTACCTCCTAATTTTTAACAATTATATCTGTTTTATATATATAAAATTTTACTATATTAACAAAAACTAATCAAGTAACTTTATAAGTATTTACAAAATTTATCTTATCTATTTATAATTAGAATGATTTTTTTTGTTCTTTTTTTTTCAATTTATGATAGAATATATAAAAGTTTTTATCATTTTTTTATTACTACTGTACATTTTTTTAATATTATATAGAGGGGGTTTTTCATGGAAAATTATTATAGTACTAGAGATATTAATGACAAGGTTTCTTTTTCTAAAGGGGTTACAAGAGGGCTTTCTCCTATTGGTGGGTTATATGTCCCAGAAAATTTTACTCAAATTGATATTTTTAATGAAAAATATACAAAAATGAACTATCAAGATTTAGCAACAGATATTTTATCTAATTTTTTAATAGGTTTTTCTACAGACGAAGTTAATCAATTTGTAAACAAAGCATATAATACTAACTTTGAAACTGATAATATTGTCCCTATAAAAACTTGTGATAATGTCAATTTTTTAGAATTATTTAGAGGTCCAACTTTAGCTTTCAAAGATATGGCTCTACAAATTCTTCCTGAATTTATGGTTGCTTCTGCTAAAAAAGAAGGTATTAATGACGAAATTGTTGTTCTTACTGCAACTTCAGGAGATACTGGAAAAGCTGCTTTAGAAGGCTTTGCTAATAAAGATGGAATTAAAATTATAGTATTTTTCCCTACTGATGGAGTGTCTGAAGTTCAAAGAATGCAAATGATTACACAACTTGGAGAAAACACTCATGTTGTTGCTATAAAAGGAAATTTTGATGATGCACAATCAGGAGTTAAGGAGATTTTTAATGATAAAGATTTTGCTAATTTAATGAAATTGAACAATAAAGTTTTTTCTTCTGCAAATTCGATTAACATAGGTAGACTTGTCCCTCAAATAGTTTATTATTTCCATGGATATTTTGAATTAGTTCGTAAAAATGAAATTAAAAATGGAGAAAAAGTTAATATTGCTGTTCCTACTGGTAATTTTGGAAATATTTTAGCTTCTTACTATGCCTTTAAAATGGGATTGCCTGTAAATAAATTTATTTGTGCATCCAACGTTAATAACGTTTTGACAGATTTTTTAAATACTGGGATTTATGATATAAATAGAAAATTTGAAACTACTATTTCTCCGTCTATGGATATATTAATTTCTAGTAATTTGGAAAGATTTTTAGAATCATTGGATAGAAAGAACGATAAGCTAATAAATAATTTAATGGATTCTTTAAAAAATAGTGGAAAATATGAATTACCAGAAGACTTAAAATCTAAACTTTCACCTTTCTTTGGTGGATTTACTTCTGACGAAGAAACAAAAGTGACAATAAAAGAAGTATATGAAAAATATAACTATGTTATCGATACACATACTGCTGTTGCCTATAAAGTTTATAAAGATTATGTTACAAAATCTGGAGATTCAAAGACTAAAACTTTACTTGCTGCAACTGCCTCTCCATTTAAATTTAGTAGAGCTGTTATTGAAAGTATAACAAATGAACCTCAAAATTCTTTTAATGATTTCCAACTTGTTGAAAAATTATCAGAAATAACTGGATTATCCATACCTCATGGAGCAAATAATTTAAACAAGAAAAAAATTATTCATAGTACTGTTATTGAGGTAAAAGACATGAAAAAATCAATTTCAGATTTTTTAAATCTTAAATAAATCATTCTAAGTAAATAGCCTGTATACTAAACTCATTAAAGTATACAGGCTATTTTATTTAAATTAATTTTTAATTGTTTTTCCCTTAATTTAATAAATTCAAATTATAAAAATTAATCACTTATATATTTTCTGGTAAAACTTTATTAAGAGTAATCCCTAATAAAGCAGCTATTGTTAATCCAGATACACTCAAAAATGAAGCAATTACTACATCTCCTACTGCTATTCCAAAAACAAATATAACTGCTGCTATCATCAAGTTACGACTATGTCCAAAATCTAATTGAGAATCTATTAATGTCCTTACTCCCACAGAAGCTATCATCCCGAATAAAATTATTGATACTCCTCCCATAACTGGAACTGGAATTGTTTGCAAAATAGCTCCAAATTTGCCTATTAAACTTAATCCTATAGCATAAACTGCTGCTATTCTTAAAATTGATGGATCATATACTTTCGTTACTGCTAAAACTCCTGTATTTTCACCATAAGTTGTATTTGCTGGTCCTCCTAAAACCCCTGCTAAGGCAGTTGCTACTCCATCTCCTAGCATAGTTCTATGAACTCCTGGTTCTTTGAAAAAATCTTTCCCTACTACAGCTCCATTAGTTGTTATATCTCCTATATGTTCAATAAAAACAACTAAAGCAATCGGTGCTATAGCCAAAATACTTTTTAAATTAAATACTGGCATAGTTTTTAAATCTTTCATAGCTAAATCAGATAGACCTATCCACTTAGCATGTACTATTGGTGTAAAATCAACTATTCCAAAAAAAACAGATACTATATATCCTATTATTACTGATAATAATATAGGAACTAATCTAAAAAATCCTTTTCCTAAAACAGAAAAAATAATCATAGAAATAATAACTATACTACTAATTAATAAACTCTTTTTATCGAAAGTACTATTAGCATATCCCATCATTCCGATAGCTGTTGGGCTTAAACGGAGTCCTATAACCATTATAATTGGGCCTGTAACAATTGGTGGAAAAAAAGATTTTACTTTATCCACTCCAAACTTAAGTATTATTAAAGACATTAACATATAAACAATTCCTGCAGATATTATTCCTCCTTTTACATGAGCTATCCCTTCATTTTTTAAAACCAATTGAATAGCTCCAATGAAAGCAAAAGATGAACCTAAAAAAACAGGTACAATTTTTTTACTACAGAAATGAAATATTAAAGTTCCTAACCCCGCTGCCAAAAGTGCTAAACTAGGATTCATTCCTGTTAAAAAAGGTACTAATACAGTAGCTCCAAACATTGCTAATACATGTTGAACCCCTAAAATTAATTTCGTTTTCTTATTTGTTACAATATCCATATCTACTCCTTTTTCTATTAAAATTAACTTGTCGCAATTTTATTATTTCATTACAATTACATATAGAAAATGACTTTGCAAATGCAAAAAAATTAACAACTAGTTTTTAGCTAAAATACAAACCTTCATATTTTAGCACTTTCTTTAAAAGATGTCTAGATTTTACTATATTCATTTTTTTTATTTTTATTATATATTTCATAAATAAAAAAGGACTCAATTTCTTGAATCCCTAAATATAACTATTTCATTTTTTGATAAATCATTAAATTTTCATTCTTAAATTTTCTGTATTCAAAAGCATCACTAATACCGTTTAATGTTTCTGAATGTCCTAGTATAAAGTATCCCCCAACATTTAATTGTGCATAAAATCTTGAAACAATATCCCTTTGAACTTCTTTAGGAAAATAAATAAAAACATTTCTACAGAAGATTACATCCATTTTAGGAAATCTTGTAAAAGTATCTTTCAAATTATATCTTTTCCATTCAATATTTTTTTTGAGTTCTGGAACCATTTGAGCTAAACCTTCAGCTGACTTTTCTATAATATATTTTTTATAACGAGAATCTATTCCCTTCATATCTTTAATATCATATTCTCCTTGAGCAGCTATATCTAAAACATTTTGATTCAAATCTGTTCCCAGAATTTTAAAATTCTTTGCTCTAGAATCAGACATTGAAGATAAAACCATAGCAATTGTATATGCTTCTTTTCCCATTGAGGCCGCTGCACTCCAAATATTCAAAGGACCAGTTTTTTTATTTGCAAGTATATCTGGAATTATCATTTCTTCTAATGCTTTAAATTGTTTATCATGTCTAAAAAATGACGTTTCATTTGTTGTTACTTCATTAAAAAAATTTACTACTTCTGGATCATTCATTTGCTTGTTTTTTATAATCTCAAAATACTCTTTATAAGACTCTAACCCTAAATCTCTAAGTCTTCTTCTAATTCTATTTTGTAGAATTGTTTTTTTATTAATTGTATAGTGAATACCACTTTTTTCAAATATATAGTCACTAAAAATTTGAAACTCACTATCTGTTAACTCTGATTTTACCATCATATTCAACGCCTCTTTTCTCTTTATTTTGTACGTCCATGTGTTCTTTATATGTTTTTGAAAAATGATGTTTTCCATTATTTCCAAGAACAAAATAAAAATATTCTGTATTTGCTGGATTAAAACTAGCTTTTATTGATGCTTCTCCAGGATTAGATATTGGTGCAGGTGGTAATCCATTATATTTATAGGTATTATAAGGCGAATCAATTTGTAAATCCTTATAATATATATAATCTTTTTCATAATTAAATAAATAAGCTACAGTAGCACATGACTGTAATTTCATTTCTTTATTCAACCTATTTTCAAAAACTGAAGCTACTAAATTCATTTCACTTTTATTCCCTGCTTCTTTTTCAATTATGGAAGCAAGAATTAATTTTTTATAAAAAAGTTTTTTATCCTTATATTGTTCAGGTGGAAACTTTTCTAAAAATCTTTTTAAGAATTTATTAACGACTGATTTTCCTGATTCATTTTTGTAAAATTCATATGTATCCGGAAATAAATAACCATCTAAATTCCCTTCTGGATAATAATAATAAAAATCATTTATTTCTTTTACTGCCTTATCAAACTCTTCCTCTGAAATTACATTTTTTTCTGCTAAACGCTTTTTTATTTGTTTTGCTGTAAATCCTTCAGGTATAGTTACCTTTATTACCCCTTTTTCACCGTTACTAAGGCTATTTAATATTCTTATTAAACTATAGTTCCCATTAAAGCTATAAGTCCCCTTCTCGATCTTAATTTTATCTTTATTAAATTTAATATATAGTTTCACAAATAATGTACTTTTTATATCTAACTTTTTTAGAGCTTTATAGGCACTTTCTCCATTCAATAATTGAATTTCTTTATTTGACAGCTTATATTTGTCTGATTTCACATCAAGTTTATATTTTACCACAACCAAAGAAATTAATAATAATATTACTGCTATAGATATTGCAATTATTCTTTTCATCGTTCATAATACCACCTTGTTCTTTTATTTATGGCAATTATACCATGAGTAGCCTCATGAAACAATAATTTTATAACTTTTCTCTATCTAAATAAAAATTAATATCTATTATTTTTTTCAATTCTATAAAATGATCATCTTCATCATATAAAATTTCTTTACACAGCAAATATTTATATCCATTTAATAAATATTCATAGTTTTTTTTCGAAGCTTTTCCTGTTTCTTTTTCTTTAAACTTTTTTGTAAGTTCTTCGCCAAAATCTTTTTTTATATGTATTGGGTATTTATTATAGTTTTCAATTTCATTAATATCCAACTTAGTCATCCCCTTTTTAATCTTTCAATTCATTTATAAGTTTTTCCAATTCTTCATCTGCTATATCATTGGAAATTTGGCATGTTCCCGCTGCTAAATGTCCCCCACCTCCTCTAGTTAAGCAAATTTCTCCTATATTTTTTTCACTTGTTTTATTAAAAATAGACTTTCCTACGGCAAAAACTGTATTCTGATTTTTTAAGCCCCATAAAACATGAACCGAAACATTTGTTTCTGGAAAAAGTGCATAAATCATAAATCTATTCCCAGGAAAAATAATTTCTTCATTTCTTAAGTCAATTACTGCAACATTTTTGTGAATTGTAGTACATTTTCTAATTTGACTTTTAAACTCATTTTCATATTTAAAGAACAACTCTACTCTTTCTTTTACATCTGGTAAATTTAAGATTTCTTCAATAGTATGATTTTTACAATAATCTATTAAATCCATCATCAATTGATAATTAGAAACTTTGAAATCTCTAAATCTTCCTAAACCAGTTCTTGCATCCATCAAAAAAGATAAAAGTTCCCAACCTTTTGGTTCTAAAACATCGCTTATATAAAATTTTGCTGCATCAGCTTTATCTACAGCTATCATCATTTCCTCTGGAATACTTGAAAACTTTTCTTTCCCTCCATAATATTCAAACACAACTCTTGCTGCAGAGGGTGCATCTGGATTTATAATATGATTTTTCTTTTCTCCTTGATTTCTAATAGTCTCACTTAAGTGATGGTCAAACGTTAAATATGAATCTTCAACATATGGTAAATTAGTAACTATATCATTTTTTGTAATTTCAACTTTCCCATCTTGAACATCTTTTGGGTGAACAAATTTAATTTCATCAATTAAATTTAGTTGTTTCAATAACACTGCACATACTAGTCCATCCATGTCACTTCTTGTAACTAATCTGTATTTATTCATTTTACCTCCTAAGTATAATTTTATAAGTTTGTTGTAAAACTCGAATATCTTTAATTTTACATCCATGAAAAACGTTTATGCACTTCTCCACCTAACTATAAAAAGAGCATGTGGAATGGAACCCAAACCCACAATGAGGACTCTGTTCTCGTCGCTCCTACAATAATATTATTTCTATTATTTTTAACTATGTGCATATTTTTTTAATTTTGCAACTAACTTATAATTTATAATTTTTTTAAAACTATTTTATTCAAATAGATATTCCATATATACTAGACTTTTCCTTTTTT